>DATLAD010000110.1:0-10132 GCA_035527575.1 Dehalococcoidales bacterium | reverse complement strand
CGCCTGCTCATCCGGCGTCAGGTCAATCTTGATGTTGTCGGCCTTGCCGTGGGCGCCGGCCTTCTTAACGAGCTTCCATTCCTGTTTCTTGATTTCCTTTTCCAGGATTTTAGTGTCCTTTTTATTGACGGTGTAATGGTCCGGGGTGACATCTCCGGAGACAATCATTTCGCCGAGTCCCAGCACTGCCTCGATGGTTATCCTTTCCTTGTTGTTGGTAGATGGTTCTATAGTAAACATGACGCCGGAAGATTCGGACTGGACCATCCGCTGCACCGGCACGGCGATGCCGACCTTGAAATGTTCGAAGCCCTGTTCCTGCCGGTAGAAGATAGCGCGGGCGCCGAAGAGCGATGCCCAGCAGTCCTGGACGGCTCTCACCACGTCTTTCTCACCCTGTATGTTAAGGAAGGTGGCCTGCTGGCCGGCAAAGGAGGCCTCCGGCAGGTCTTCCGCCGTGGCCGAAGAACGCACGGCGACAAGGCCTCTGCCCATTTTCGCGTAAGCCTGCTCAATCTCTTTCGCTGTTTCGGCGGGCATCTGGGCTTCTTTTACAAGTGTCTGGACTTTTTCGGCAATTTCCTGAAGCTGTTTGCTATCGTGAACGTCAATCGGGTCGAGCAAAGCTTTAATTTTGTCATGGAGATCCGACTTTTCGATAAAGTCGAAGTAAGCGGCGGCGGTAACGATAAAGCCCGGGGGTACGGGGATTCCGGCATTGGTCATTTCCCCCAGGTTGGCCCCTTTACCTCCCACCAGAGGTATATCCTTTTTGGTGACTTCGTTGAACCAGACGACGGCTTTTTGGCCTTTCTTCATTAGTACCTCCGTTTTTTTTGGGATTTGTCTAGTTATGACGATATTCATTATATCATACTCCTTTCAAAGGCTTGTCAACTTTTGAATTATAGAAGGGTGTTGAGAAGCATACAATAAGGAAATCCTGTAAAGCCTATGTGTAAAACACCTATTTCCCGGACAGACCGCACAGACCAGCAACTTCATTTCATTTGACAGGGTTGTTGATAGGGGTTTAGAATTAATTACACGGTTGAGAATAGCGGGACGGAGGACTGACTATGATTGAGATGACGATTGACAGTATCAGGGTTAGTTTGATGAACTACCAGCGCGTGGTGATTCTGAAAGAGAAGATGTCAGACCGCTATCTGCCTATCTGGATTGGCCCGGCCGAAGCGGATGCCATTGCGGTAAAGCTGCAGGGGGTGGCGGTGCCTCGACCGTTGACACATGACCTGTTGAGCTCGGTTATCGATACGCTGGGAGCGGCAGTCAATTCTATCATCGTTAACGACCTGAAGAATGACACCTTTTTCGCCAAGGTAATTCTCGAAGTGGACGGGAAACAGGTGGAGGTCGATTCGCGCCCGAGCGACGCGCTGGCGCTGGCGGTAAGAACGGGCGTGCCTATTTACGCTGACGAATCGGTCCTGGAAAAGGCCGGTATCCTGCTGGATGGGGAGACGGGTAAACCTATCTTCGAAGAAGGTGATGAGGTCGAGGGCAAACAGCCCAAGGTCACCGACGAAGAGATGAAGAAAAAGATGTCCGCTTTTTACGATTTCATCAACACTCTTGACCTCGATGATTTCGATAAGCGTAAGTCCTAGCCGGCCATAGTTTACCTGCTGCGGGGGCCAGTTAATGGAAGAAAGCTTGATAAAGAAATTAATAGCTTCAATAAAATGCGGTTCCTGCGGGCAAAACTACCAGGAAGATAACATCGACATTATGGAGCACAGCGACGAACTGTGGTTTCTGAAGGTCTTCTGTTCTTCCTGTCATGTCAGGTGCCTGGTGGCGGCTATTATCCGGGAGGACAACAGGCCGGAGATTGTTACCGACCTTACCAGGGAAGAAGTGGAGAAGTTCAAGAACATGAGCAGCGTCAGGGATGAGGACCTGCTGGAGATGCACCAATTCCTGAAAGACTTCGACGGGGACTTACCCCGCCTTTTCCGGCAGGAGTGAGCCGAATAACCGGAGAGCCGTTTTGCGTTTTGCCATGATTCAAGAGCCCTGGAGATGAAAGTGCCAGGGTTTTTTATGTGCCTGAGGGAAAAGAATCATTCTGCAATTATATATCCGCGGGACTATATCAAAAGATATATTACGGCTTGACCTGAGGCACCGATTTCTGGTATCATTCTCAGGGTCAGATATGTTGAGGTCGGCATGAACAGGTGGATACCGGCGCTGAGGCTGACCGGGGTTGGGTTTTTTATCGGTATCTGTATCGCTGGTGGGGCATTCGCCGGCTGGAAGCTCAGTAGCGAGAAGCCACTTTTTATGATAATTGGACTGCTGGTGGGGTTGGTGGTAGCTATTTTTGGTGTTTATCGGATGATTCGACCCCTCATGAACAACAGGCAAGACAAGGAGAATGGCTAGTGGCTGAACCTAAGCGCAAGGGCTGCCTCGGCTGTTCTTTTCCTGTTTTAATCATCATTATCATTATCGCTCTGGCAATTATTGTCATCGGTTTCCTCGCCGGCCCTCTGGGCAAGAACATGATAGGGGATGTTGGCCTGCCCAGCTGGATTTCCGTCCCATCTCCCGAACCGCACCTCCCGGCGCCGGTGCTCTTCAACGTATTCGGCCTGCCGATTGCCAATACCATTATTGCCGGCTGGATTACCGTTGTTTTCCTGGTGGTTATCAGCTGGGTTATCACCCGCCGTATGAAGATTGTGCCCGGACGGTTGCAGGCGGCCTTCGAGTTCCTGCTCGGCTGGATTTTCGACCTCTGCCAGAGCATCGCCGGCGAGGAAAACGGCCGGAAGTTCTTCCCGGTAGTCTGCACCATCTTTCTCTTCGTCCTTTTTAACGCCTGGCTCAGCCTGATACCGGGGTTCGGCTCGATAGAGATTACCATTAACGGACATCACTACGAACTGCTGCGGGGCTCGAACACGGACGTCAATACGCCCCTGGCTATCGCGCTGGTGTCGTTCATCTTCGTGGAGTACTATGGCCTGAAGACGCTGGGAATCAAGTACCTGCGCAAGTTCATCAACGCGGGCGCATTTTTCAAAAGCACCGGCAGGGTGTTCAAGGGCAGAGCCAGGGAAGGGCTTTCCGGTCTATTTTCCGGCTTCGTCGATATTTTCGTCGGCGGGCTGGAAACCCTCAGCGAGCTTATCCGAATCGTAAGTTTTACTTTCAGGTTGTTCGGCAACATGACGGCGGGCGAGATACTTTTACTTATCGCTGCTTTCCTGATACCGTGGGTGCTGGCCCTGCCGTTTTACGGCCTGGAACTGCTGGTGGGCTTCGTGCAGGCCCTCATCTTCAGCGGGTTGACCCTGGTGTTCGTGACTATGGCTGTGTCTCCCCATGAAGGCGAGGCACATTAATATATTAAGGTGTGAATTATTTAAGGAGGAGAAATAATGGACGCAGAAGCAGTCAAATTTTTAGCGGCGGGACTGGCTATCGGGCTGGGCGCCCTGGGCCCGGGAATCGGCATCGGTATTCTCGGCTATGGAGCGATGCAGGGCCTGGCACGCAACCCCGAGGCAAGAGGACCAATCATGACTAACATGATTCTGGCCATCGCCATGGCCGAGGCCATCGGCATCTACGCCCTGATTGTGGCTATCATACTTGCCATGATTGCGTAAATAGTGTGTTCGTAAGGGGGTAATTATGGAACATGAAGGACTACCCACTTTTATAGCGGCTATTATTTCCGCGTTAATACTGGGTGTAATGGTCATCGCCGGGGTGATATTGCACGCCGTCCTGACGATGTAAGCGATATTCCGAATAATGCAGTGTAGATGGCCATTACAATCCTGTTACTGTATGGTTGTTTATCAGCAGTCTAGGGGGTAAAAATGGGCGGTATTTCCGAGCTAGGAATAAATTTACCGACATTGCTGACGCAGGTTGTGACTTTCATCATCCTGCTGGTGATTCTGCGCTTTGTCGCCTACAAGCCGATTATGCGGATGCTCGACGAGCGCTCGAAACGGGTCAAGGAGAGCATGGAGCAGGCCGAGTCCGTCAAAGAACAGTCGGCCCGCGCCGAGGAGGAATTAAAGAAGCAGCTTGAGGCGGCTGGCCGGGAAGGGCAGGACAGGATAGCCCGGGCGGTGAAGGCCGGTGAAGAGGTCAAGCAGAGGGCGCAGGAAGATGCGAAGAAAGAAGGCGAGGCCCTTATCAACCGGGCGCGTGCCGAGATACAGAGAGAGCGCGACGACGCTGTTAGCGAGGTGCGCCGCGAGTTTGCCGATTTAACGGTGCTGGCGGCGGGCAAGGTTATCGAGAAGTCTCTGAACAAGGAAGAGCACCGCGAGCTTATCGAGAAGGTGCTGGAAGAAAGCTCGACGGATAAAAAGAAATAGAGGATAAAAAGAGGTTGTTTAGCATTGAAAAAATTCTTGCTCACGGCGCTCACCCTGAGCCTGTCGAAGGTCAAGATGAGTCTACGTTATGGTTCGACAAGCTTACCATGCGCGGTTGCTAAACGACCTAGATAAAATCAGGAAGATATTATGCCGAGAAAAGCTTACGGCCGGCGCTACGCTCAGGCTGTGTTTGAGATAGCGCTGGAGAAAAATGAACTGGAACGATGGCAGGCCGACCTGCAAAAAATTGCCGGCGTCATCGGTGATGAGACGTTTCTGGCGGCTATGGAGAGCCCTAAAATTAAAATCGACGACAAGTCAAGGCTTCTTACCAGGAGTCTGGGCGATATCAATCCCCTGGCACTTAATCTGGTGTTGATGCTGATAACCAGGGGAGGGGTGGGCATGATTGGCGAAATAGCCGGGGAATACCAGCGGCTGCTGGACGCTTATCACGGCATACAGACGGCGGAAGTGGTTACCGCCGTTACCCTCGACGAAAAAGATAAAGAAAAGCTGGCCGAGAACATCGGCGCCCTGGTGGGGACGAAAGTGGTGCTGAAGTCCGCGGTAGACCCCGGGATACTGGGCGGGATTATCGTCAGGGTCGGCGGCAAGCTGCTGGACGGCAGCACCCGCAGCAAACTGGCGGCTCTCAAGAGAGAGCTGGTCGGCGCGGAGAGGAAGCGTTAATAAGATTAAAATTGTCATCCCGACGAAGGTTGGGAGCCAGACCCCATATCTCCCTGACTGGATTCCCGCTTCCGCGGGAATGACATAAGACAAGAGATTGATATGACTGTGTGGCAAAGGAGGTAGCTCAGGTGACAACGAGAGGCGAAGATATAGTATCCATTATCAAGCAGCAGATAGAGCAGTTCGGCACGGCTGTAACCATGGTGGATGTCGGCACGGTGATAGAGGTCGGTGACGGCATCGCCAGGATTCACGGACTGGCCTCGGCGAAATATAATGAGCTGCTTCAATTTCCCAACGATATCATCGGCATCGCCCTGAACCTGGAAGAGGACAGCGTGTCCGCCGTCGTCCTGGGGGACTATACCCGGATTAAGGAAGGCGACGAGGTAAAGTGTACCGGGCGTATCGCCGAGGTCCCCGTGGGCGATGCGATGATAGGACGCGTCGTCGACCCGCTGGGGCGCCCCGTGGATGGCAAGGGCGCTATCAAGACGGACAAGATGAGGCCGATTGAGCGGGTGGCGCCCAACGTGGTGCTGCGCGCTTCGGTGGACACGCCGGTGCAAACCGGCATCAAGTCCGTGGACAGCATGTTCCCCATCGGGCGCGGTCAGCGCGAGCTTATCATCGGCGACCGCTCCACCGGCAAGACGGCTATCGCCCTCGACGCCATTGTCAACCAGAAGGGAGGGGACTTAATCTGTATCTACGTGGCCATCGGCCAGAAGGTGTCCCAGGTGGCGCGGGTGGTGGCCATACTGACCCAGTACGGCGCCATGGAGCATACCATCGTCGTTACAGCCGGCGCCTCCGATTCCGTGGCTTTGCAGTACCTGGCTCCTTACTCCGGCTGCGCCATGGGCGAGGAGTTCATGGAGCACGGCAAGGACGTATTGATTATCTATGACGACCTTTCCAAGCACGCTTGGGCTTACCGGCAGCTTTCCCTGCTGCTGCGCCGGCCGCCGGGCCGGGAGGCGTACCCGGGCGATGTATTTTACCTTCACAGCCGACTCCTGGAACGGGCCGCGAAATACGCTAAAGAATACGGCGGCGGCTCGCTGACGGCATTGCCCATCATCGAAACGCAGGCGGGCGACGTCTCCGCCTATATCCCCACCAACGTTATTTCCATTACCGACGGCCAGCTATATTTGGAGTCGGACTTATTTAACGCCGGTATCAAGCCGGCCCTGAACGTGGGTATCTCGGTGTCCCGCGTGGGCAGCAAGGCGCAGACCCCGGCCATGAAGAAAGTGGCCGGCCGCCTCAAGCTGGACATGGGGCAGTACCGCGAGGTGGCGGCTTTTGCCCAGTTCGGCACCGCCGAGCTCGATAAAGCTACCCGGGCTCAGCTGGAACGCGGCCAGCGCATCCAGGAGGTACTGAAGCAGGCCCAGTTCGTGCCGGTGGCGCTGGAAAAGCAGGTCATGATGCTCTACGCCGTAATTAACGGCTACATGGACGATATCCCGATGGACAGGATTACCGCTTTCGAGGCGGACTTCCACCGGTTCATGGAAACGAGCTATGCCGATTTAGGCAAGACTATCGCCGGGACTAAGGAACTCAGCGAGCAGAGCGAGGAGACCCTTAAAAAAGCCATCGAGGAATTTAAACAGGGGTTTGTGGCAAGCTAGAGTGATGAACTATGCCTGATATACGTAAAGTAAAACGCCGCATCAAGGGTGTCCAGAACATAGCCAAGATTACCCGGGCTATGGAGATGATTGCCGCCTCCAAGATGCGGAAGGCGCAGGAGCGCGGCCTGGCCGGACGGCCCTACTCCGAGAAGATAGAGCAGGTCATCGCCGACCTGGCGGCTTTGCCGGATGTCGGATTGCAGCACCCGCTATTACAGCGGCGTCCCGTGGAGAATATAGCCGTGGTGCACATCACCCCCGACCGCGGCCTGTGCGGCGGGCTTAACGCCAACCTGAACCGGCGCCTGGCCGGCTTTGTTCTGCAGCAGAAAAACCCGGTTAAAGTGGTCGCCGTGGGGCGTAAGGGGCGCGACTTCGCGGTACGCTACGGCTGCGATATGTGCGCCGAGTTTGTCCAGATGGGCGACCAGCCGCGTTTTCTGGATACATTACCCATATCCCATATCGTTATTGATGACTACAGCAACGGGGAAATAGATATGGTCTACATATCCTACGCCCAGTTTGTTTCCACCATGGTGCAGAAGCCGGTCATGAAGCAGCTGTTGCCCGTGGAGCCGGCGGTAATACCCCGGGCGGAGAATGTCGACTATATCTACGAGCCGGGGGCAGAGGCGGTGCTGGGCGGGCTGCTGCCCCGATTTGTAGAGATGGAGATTTACCACGCTATCCTGGAGTCTATCGCCAGCGAGCAGTCGGCCAGGATGGTGGCGATGAGAAACGCCACCGACAGCGCCAGCGAGTTGATAGGCGACCTGACCCTGCTGTATAACAAGGCGCGTCAGGAGGCCATTACCAAGGAGCTTCTGGACATTACCGGAGGCGTGGCGGCCCTGGAAGGATAAACAGGAAAAAACTGATAATTTGTGAGGTTATTATGGCTAAGGGAAAAGTAGCTCAGGTGATAGGGACGGTGGTGGATATCGCATTTCCACCTGATGAGCTGCCCGCGCTTTTTAACGCTCTCGAAATTGAGACCGGCGGCGGCAAGATAGTGCTCGAGGTGCAGGACCACCTGGGAAACAACTGGGTGCGCTGCCTGGCGCTCTCGCCGACTGACGGCCTGGAGCGCGGCGCCGTAGCTGTGGACACCGGGGCGGCCCTGAAAGTGCCGGTGGGCCGGGCTACGCTGGGTCGACTCTTCGATGTGATGGGGACTCCCTTGGATAACCTCGGCGAAGTCAAGGCCGACGACCACTGGCCGATACACCGGCTGGCGCCTACATTTGAAGAGCAGGAGACGAGCACCCAGGTCCTGGAGACGGGGCTTAAGGTGGTCGACCTGGTAACGCCGTTTACCAAGGGCGGTAAAATCGGCGCTTACGGCGGCGCCGGCGTGGGCAAGACGGTTATCATCATGGAGCTTATCCGCAACATCGCCTCGGTGCACGGCGGTTTTTCCGTCTTTACCGGCATCGGGGAGCGCTCGCGCGAGGGCAACGACCTGTGGAACGAAATGAAGGAGTCGGGCGTCATCGACAAGACGGTCATGGTCTTCGGGCAGATGAACGAGCCGCCCGGCGTGCGCCTGAGAGTAGGGTTGACCGGGCTGACCATGGCGGAGTACTTCCGCGATGAAGAGGGGCAGGACGTATTGCTCTTTATCGATAATATCTACCGCTATACGCTGGCCGGCATGGAGGTATCGGCACTGCTGGGGCGGATGCCCTCGGCGGTGGGCTACCAGCCGACGCTGGCCACGGAGATGGGCGAGCTTCAGGAACGTATTGCCTCCACCAAGAAGGGGTCGATTACTTCCTTCCAGGCCATCTACGTACCCGCCGACGACTATACCGACCCCGGCGTGGTGACCACCTTCGGGCACCTGGACGCCGTGGTGGCGCTGGAGAGGTCTATCGCCGAGCAGGGCCTCTACCCGGCCGTCGACCCGCTGACGTCTACCTCCCGCATCCTGGACCCCAACGTGGTCGGCGAGGAGCACTACCGCGTCGCCCGCGAAGTACAGAGGGTGCTGCAGAGATACAAGGACCTCCAGGATATCATCGCCATCCTGGGCATCGAGGAGCTCAGCGAGGAAGACAAACTTTCCGTGTCCCGGGCGCGTCGTATCCAGAGGTTCCTGTCGCAGCCGATGTTCGTGACGGAAGTATTTACCGGCCGACCGGGCAAATATGTGAAGGTCGAGGATACCGTGCGCGGGTTTGCCGAAATCCTCGATGGCAAGTATGACGACCTGCCGGAGCAGGCGTTCTACATGGTGGGCGGTATAGAAGAGGTGGTGGAAGCCGCCAAGAAATTAGGAGCGGAGGCCGATGTCCAGTCTTAAGCTCGATATCGTTACCGCCGAACGCATCGTCTATTCCGAGGAAGTGGATGCGGTCATTGCTCCCGGTGTGGAAGGGCAGCTGGGCATACTGCCGCACCATGCCCCCCTGATGACCATTTTACAGGCCGGCGAGCTGGTGGTGCGGAGGGGCGGGCAGGATGATACCCTGGCTATCTCCGGCGGCTTCCTGGAGGTACGGCCCGACAGGGTTATCGTTCTGGCGGACAGCGCCGAGAGAGCGGAGGAAATCGACATAGAACGGGCCGAGGCGGCCAAAAAGCGTGCCGAGGAGCGCCTGCGTGGTAGGAAGGTGACCGGACTTGACGAGACCAGGGCGGAGGCGGCGCTGCATCGGGCGGTAGCCAGGCTCAGCGTGGCGGAGAAGATTAAGAGGCGGCGTAAGCTGTAATAGACGGATAGCCGAAGGGGTGATATTAAACTCATCACGCGACACCCTAAAACCACGATTTTTTAACTGCAGGCTCAAGTTACCCGAAAAGAAGCCGCTCATGGTGAGCCTGTCGAACCATAGCGGCGATATTATAAAATGAGTTTCTGGGTCTATATCCTCCAGTGTTCAGACGGAAGCTATTATACCGGCCATACCGACAATTTGGAAATACGGGTGGCAAAACATCAAGAGGGTACGTACGATAGTTACACATCTAAACGGCGGCCTGTAAAATTAGTATTTTGTAGTGAATTTCCAACACGAAATGATGCTTTCGCCAGGGAAAGACAAATAAAAGGCTGGTCGCGCCGTAAGAAAGAGGCTTTAATTATCGGAGATTGGAATAAACTGGTTGAATATTCCAGGGGAAAAGGACTAACCCTTCGACAGGCTCAGGGTGAGCGGATTGATTGTTTCAGGAGTGAGGACTAACCCTTCGACAGGCTCAGGGTGAGCGGATTGATTGTTTCAGGAATAGGGACTAACCCGCGGAGAAATAATCCAAAGCTTTTTCGGTTATTTCAAGGCAGAGCGCCGCTTTGCCATCCATGTAAGGATATTTGTCGTTATCGAATTTCTCGGCTAATTCCCACTTCAACGCGCTCAAGCGTACCGCATCAGCTTTATTCTGTTTGAGATACTCGCGGAAGGCGGTCTC
>DATLAD010000109.1:0-11365 GCA_035527575.1 Dehalococcoidales bacterium | reverse complement strand
ATGACGCAGCCATCTCGGTTGGTGTAGGCATACAATCGAATGACGTAATCGATTCTATCGGGATAGCGCGGGCTACCCGGCTGGCAATGGTATCGGCTATAAAACAGCTGATGCCGGAACCGCAGTACGTCCTCATCGATTATTTCCGCATACCCGAGCTATCGCTACCGCAAAAGGGCATTACCGACGGCGATAGTCTATGTTTCTCGATAGCCTGCGCCTCGATAATAGCTAAAGTTACCCGCGACCGCATGGTGGTGGAGATGGACATGGATTTCCCCGGTTACGGATTTGCCGGACACAAGGGCTACGGCACCAGGAAACACCTCGAATGCCTGCGCCGCAACGGGCCGTGCAGTTTACACCGGCGGTCTTTCCGACCGGTAAGCGAGATGGCAGGTCAGAAAAAATGAAACGACGCGAGACCGGCATGCTCGGTGAAAATATAGCCTGCGATTTCCTCGGTAAGAACGGCTATCACATTATAGAAAAGAACTACCGCTGTCCCGGAGGCGAGATTGACATAATCGCAAGGCAGGAAGACACCCTGGTGTTCGTCGAAGTACGAACGAAGACAAGCCGCCGCTTCGGCACCCCGGAAGAATCGATAACACCGACCAAGATGGAGAGGCTGAGAACGGTCGCCGCCCACTACGGCCAGAACCGCAACAATCTTCCCGCCTCCTGGCGAATCGATGTCGTCGCTATCCAGATGGACAGCAGGGGCAAGGTATCACGCATCGAAATCATCGAAAACGCCGTCGAAGAAACCCGATAAAATATCAGCTTCTTTACCCGCCGCTACCGCTATGCTAGAATTAACCACCGGGTCGCTGTAACCATGAAAGCTATATCTAAAGAAACTCTGCGTATTATCGACGCAAATTTGAATCGAATCGGCGAAGGGCTGCGCGTCCTCGAAGAATTTGTCCGCCTCTCGCTGAACGACGAGGCCTTAACGCAGCAGCTGAAGAACATGCGGCACGAGATGGTGAATGTCGATGAGAAACTGCAGGAACAGCTTATCGACGCCAGAGACTCGCTGGGGGACGTCGGCGCGGATATGGAAGCGACGGGGCAAGAGAAGCAGCGCAACGTACAGGAAGCTATTGTAGCCAACGCGCGGCGGGTGCAGGAATCGCTGAGGGTCATGGAAGAAACAGCCAGGGTTCCGGGTATCGCGCTGGACACGGATAAATACAAACGGGCGCGTTTTGCCCTGTATACGATAGAAAAAGAACTGCTTTCCAGAATGCTGCGGCAGGACAAAATAAAGCGCCTGGCCGGACTTTACGTTATCATCGATACGGCGTTTTTAAAGGGGCGCAGCCATGCCGATGTTACCGCCAAGGCAATACGGGGCGGAGCTAAAGTGATACAGTTACGTGATAAAGAGCGCAGCGCCAGGGAATTATTGTCCGTCGCCGTAGAGCTAAAGAAGCTGTGCTCGGAGCACGATGTCATTTTCATCGTCAACGATAGTCTCGACATAGCCCTGGCGGCAGATGCCGACGGACTGCACGTGGGGCAGGACGATTTGCCGGTGGCGACGGCGCGGCGTTTACTGCCTGTCGGTAAGATACTGGGCGCTTCGGCGCGCACCGTAGAAGAAGCCGTGGCGGCACGTTCGGAAGGCGCCGACTACCTCGGCGTCGGCTCGATGTATGCCACCGCCACCAAAGAGTCCGCCCAGGTGGTAGGGCCGGGTAGATTGAAGGAGATAAAGAAGTCGGTAGATTTGCCAATCGTAGCGATTGGTGGTATTAATAAGAGTAATCTGGGCGAGGTGATGAAGGCCGGCGCCGATGCCGCAGCCGTAATCAGTGCCGTCATGGGAGCTGCGGATGTTGAAGCGGCAACCAGACAACTGGTAAAAATCATCGAAGAGGAAAACATTGAATAATCTGGACTCGATATCCGAACAGGTGAGCAAAGACCTTTCGGCCAGGGACAAAGCCAGGGAGAAAATGCTGCCGCTCTGCCGGGACGTAATACGGCACAGCAGCAATGCCATCCGCGCCGTACACCGGCAGGAATTTGAAAAGGCCGGAGAACTGCTGAAGACAGCCCGCAGTCTGCTAACCGATGCGGAAGAAGCGGTAAAGGGCTTCAGTGAGTTGAACAGTACCGGCGCCATCAGGGATGCCCAGAAAGAGCTTTCCGAGGCGAATATCACGCTGGCGCTGGTGACCGGCAAGCCGCTGCCGCAGCCCAAGGGGCTGGGAGTTGAGGCCGCCGCTTATCTCAACGGCCTCGGCGAAGCGGTCGGAGAGATACGGCGCTATCTTCTCGACGCCATGCGGCAGGGAGACCTGTCACGTGGCGAGGAGCTATTGACGGTCATGGATGACATCTACAGCTTCCTCGTGACCATAGATTTCCCCGATGCCATCACCGGGGGCCTGCGCCGGACTACCGATATGGTGCGCGGCGTGCTGGAAAGGACGCGCAGCGACCTTACTCTGGCGATGAGACAGAAAGCGCTGGAGACCAGACTCACGGAATTTCAGCAGAGAGTTTCCAAGAAGGCGGAATTGCCGCAACCCGGTTTACAGAGTGAAGAAGCGGAGACTGCTCAACATGAAGAACCGGGCCTCGATAGCATCGAACAGGAGATCTACGAAGCTCTGTCACAATGGAGAAGCCGGAAAGCTAACGAGGAAAATCTGGCGCCATTCATCATCGCCCACAACTCGTGGCTGAAACAGATTATCAAGCTGCGCCCGTCCAGCATTAGAGAATTGAATGGCATCAAGGGCTTCGGTGAGAGAAGGGTCAATAAATACGGTAAGGAAATAATCGCTATTATCAACAGGGGGAGATAATCTACCTAACGATAAGCGCTTTTTTATTGACCAAAGAGGGAAATTATGATAAACTGCCTTGAACCTGGTGGATAGAAGGATTTCCGACATAACGCTGATGGAAATAAAGGGGGTTGGTATGACCTCCTTTTATTTTTATCCTGAAGAGCAAAATACATTCCGGGAGGTAAGCTTATGGATGAATGGGTGATGAAATTACTGGTTATCATGGGGGCTGTTCTGGGCCTGGTCTTCGTCGGATACCTGACATTCACAATCCTTCGCGAGAGCGAAGGCAACCAGAGAATGAAATCGATATCTACCGCCATACGGCAGGGAGCCATGGCCTTTCTGCGCCGCGAGTTCCTGACGCTGTCGGTATTCACGGTGGTTGTGTTTATCGTGCTGGCGGTTTTCATCGAACCCAAACCCTATGTTGCCGTTGGCTACCTGGCCGGTACCGTCACTTCGGCGCTGTCCGGCTGGCTGGGCATGAACATCGCCACCAAGGCAAACGTCAGGACGGCACACGCGGCTATCAACAGCTGGGCGAAAGGACTCAAAATTGCTTTCTCCAGCGGCGCGGTGATGGGCTTCTGTGTGGTCGGGCTGGGGCTGTTGGGACTGGCCATCATCTCCTTTATTTGGGAGGACAGTCATGTCTGGCTGGGATTCGCCTTCGGGGCGTCGTCGGTAGCCCTGTTCCTGAGAGCCGGCGGCGGCATCTTCACCAAGAGCGCCGATGTCGGAGCCGACCTGGTGGGTAAAGTGGAAGCCGGTATTCCCGAAGATGACCCCCGCAATCCGGCGGTGATTGCCGATAACGTCGGCGATAATGTCGGCGATGTAGCCGGCATGGGCTCCGACCTGTACGAGTCTTATGTTTCCGCGATAGCGGCTTCGATGGTGCTCGGAGTTTTAGTCCTGGGAACTACCGATGGTATGTTTCTACCGTTGACGCTGGCGGCGGCAGGCATTGTGGCGTCGATAATCGGGGCGCTATCCGTCAGGCCGAAGGATATGAAAGAAACAAATTTTGAGAAACAGGTGGCCAGGGCGCATGCTACCATGAACACCGGCGTCTATGTCAGCAATATCCTGATGATAGCGGCCAGCTTCTTTATCATCAGGGGATTCACCGGTGAACTGAAGCTCTTCTGGGCATTGATATCCGGCCTGATTGCCGGTTTCCTGATTTCACTGGCGACGGAATACTTTACCTCCGCCGAGCACGCCCCGGTGAAGAGGATAGCCAAGTCGGCGGAAAGCGGGGCGGCCGTAGCCATAATCGACGGACTGGCTACCGGCATGTTGAGCACGGTATTACCTATTATCCTGGTGGTGTTAGCCACTGTGCTCTCCTATCTCTTCGGCGGCCTGCTGGGGATTGCAATTGCCGCCATGGGCATGCTGATAAACCTGGGGATGCTGCTGTCCATGGACTGCTACGGGCCCATCGCCGATAACTCGGCCGGTATCGCCGAAATGGCGGGGTTGGGCAAAGATGTCAGGGAACGCTGCGAAGCCCTGGACGCCGTCGGCAATACCACGGCGGCTCTCGGTAAAGGCTTTGCCATTGCGTCGGCGGCTCTGGCGTCACTGGCCTGGCTGGCGACCTATTTCGAAGTCGTTCACCTGGAGGGGGGCATTGCCAGCCTGACCAACGTTGCCGTGATATCCGGTATTCTTATCGGCGGGATGCTTACCTTTGTTTTCGCGGCGCTGGCCATGAGAGGTGTCAGCACCGGCGGTTTCGCCATCGTCAACGAGGTCAGGCGGCAGTTCCGTGAAATCAAGGGGCTCCTCGAAGGGAAAGAAGGCGTCAAACCGGACTACGTCAAATGCGTTGATATCGCCACGAAGGTAGCTCTCAAGTCGATGATAATCCCGGGTGTTTTAGTCATCGTGGTGCCGCTTATCCTCGGCTTCACCCTGGGTCCGAAAGCCGTGGCGGGCCTGCTCGTCGGATCTTTAGTGACAGGATTCCTGATGGCGGTAATGATGGCCAACTCCGGAGGCGCCTGGGACAACGCTAAAAAGTATATCGAGGCCGGAGCCTGCGGCGGCAAAGGCAGCGATGCTCACAAGGCGGCTGTCTGTGGCGATACGGTGGGCGACCCCTTCAAGGACACGGCCGGGCCTTCCCTGAACATCCTTATCAAGCTGGTAGGCAAGGTAGCCGTGATTTTCGGCCCCGTCTTCGTCACGTTGATTACATTTTAGTTAGAATTGTCGTATTATAGAAGCAGTCCTGACGGGAAGATACGGTATCCCGGGGGACTGCTTCTCTTTGGCAATCCCGGATAAATACAGAATGAAAGGTAAGTGAAAGCTATGGGTGATGCGTTGAAGGGAAAAGTGGCCGTAGTTACGGGGTCAGGGCAGGGGGTAGGCAGGGCCATTGCCATAGGCATAGCGAAGGAAGGCGCCAAACTGGTGACCAATAACCGCCGTCCGGGTTCCACCGGCAGCCCGGTTCTAACCGATAATCATAAGAAATTACTCGATAAGGGAAAAAGGGAGTGGTACGACAGCGAGACCACAGCCATCAGCGGCGATGCCGAGACCACTGCGAAGGCAATCAGGGAAATGGGTGGGGAGGCCGTAGCCTGCTTCGGAGATATCTCTAAATTCGACGAGGCCGCCAGACTGATTCAGACCGCCATCGATAGCTTCGGCAGGATAGACATCCTGGTGAATGTCGCCGGGGCTTTCGGGTTCAGCCCGGTCGAGAAAATGACGGAAGAGCTCTGGGACCGCGTTACGCTGGTCAAACCGAAGGGCTATTTCAATACCATACGCCACGCCGCCCCGCACATGATAAAGCAGAAATGGGGACGTATCATCAACTGCACGTCCAAAGCTTTTAACGGGGATATTATCAAGCATGCCGAGTACTGCGCCGCCAATGCCGGGGTCGTGGGGCTGACCAAGGCGGTGGCCATAGAGCTGTACGGACATAATATAACCTGTAACGCCTTTTCGCCATTTGCTTTGACACGCGCCTCGTACGAACTGGACACGTATTCGGGGGCAGTGGATGAGGCGGATAACCCCTGGGTCTTAAAAGTTCCCAGCTTTCCGATAAGCATAACTCCCAGGCCCGAATATATCGCGCCCTTCGTATGCTACCTGGCTTCCGAGGCAGCTAAAAACATCAGCGGCTCGGTTTTCAGTCTCGGGGGTAACAACATCGGGCTTTACTCGGAACCGGAAATAGCCAGAAGCCTGACGAAATTCGCGGAAGGCCCCTGGACGATAGAAGAACTGGCGCAGCAGGTGCCGCGAGGTCTGCTGGCAGGATACCAGAGCCTAGCAGCCAATCCCAGATAGAAAAAACCCTAAGGCGTCAGCGTTAATGCTGAAAGGAAGGCAGCAGGTCTTCCAGCCCGAGGTTATTCAGCGTATCCGCGCGCGGTAAACCCGTCTCCTCATCCCAGCCGCGGAGTCGGTAATACTCCCGCAGCATACCGGAGAATTTGTCCCTGTCGAGAACGTTACCGGTGGCATCGACCGCCTCATCGCGAGGGCCGGGCACCATTACCTTACCCCCGCGCGGCCCCGAACCCAGCGGTTCGGTAAAGTTAAACTCGGGGGGAAAGTCATCTTCCGGAACACGGTGGCCTTCCCGCACCATAATAGCCCTTTGCACGCTGGCGATACGCTCGGCGCAGGGAGCAAGCTCCCCGGCATCTGCGCCGGTTACCGCAGTAAACAGCTTCGCCTCCAGGGTAGGGTCGCCGACGTGGTCGGGCGTAGCAAACGAATAGGTAATCGGCCAGGCGAAGTCGCAAAGGCCCAGGCTGTCTTTAGTATAAGTCCGATTCTGTATTTTCTGCGCCGCCAGAGCCTTGCCCTCGTAGCTGGAAAGGTCGCCGGCTGCTTCGCTGCCCCAGAAAGCTTTAGCGATTTCGTGGAATACTCCGGTGGTAACGCCGGTGCTGCCCGGTTGCATGAGATTGATGCTCCAGGCAGCGTTGACGAAGCTAATTTCGTGGATGAGGGGCTGGTGGATACGGGGTTCCATTGGATAGATTAAAGCGTGGGCGACGATAGCGCGGGGAGGGGCGAGGTCCTGCTGACCGACCGGGGCGATAGTATGACTGAACATTTTCCTGGCCTGAGCCGATACCTTTTCGCCGGCCCGTACCAGCCCGTCGGCCAGTATACCGCCGAAGCCTTCGCGGTAGGCGATGGAGTGAAGAAGCTTCTCCAGGAATTCCCGGGTGCCGATTCTGGATAGAGGCAGCCCGGTTTCTTCATCGGTTAGTACCCCTGATTTAAAGCAGGCATAGAGCCAGTCGATAATGCTCTGGAGCTCGAAAGTACCTATGGAATAGTCGTTAGCCAGGGTCGGCGCATCGAAAAGGGTGTCCACCGGCTCATCGTCGAGGCCGTAACGCCAGGGAAGGTAATATTCCATGGCCTGGCAGCGGCGGTAGCCCTCGAGGCGCTGGCCGTAACGGTACAGGTTCCTGATGCAGGCAATGCCGCAGCGGTCGCATCCTCCCTTGCTCCTGACCTCCAGCAAATGACCGTGCTGGGTCGCCGTTATCAGCGGGGGAACGGCCAGATGAACGCGCTGGCTGATTTTAACCGTATAGCGGTTCAGCTCTGTGAGTTTATCAGGGTCGGCCACAGAGGGTTTACCGGTGCCTTTCACCACGATAGCCTTGAGCTTCTTGGAGCCCATCACGGCGCCGAATCCGGCGGTAGCCGTGGACTGGTGGGAGCCGAAGATAACGGCGCTTCTGATGAGGTTTTCGCCGGCAATACCGGTGGTGAGAAACCGCGCCTTTTCACCGTGGACTTGCCGGAGCATCTCCTCGACCCGGTAAGCACCGTTGCCCCAGAGCGACGATGCGTCGCGGAGTTCCACTTTATCGTTGTTGATATAAAGGTAAACGGGATCAGGCGACCGCCCCGTGATGACGATTCCATCCCAGCCCGCTCTCTTGAGTTCCGCCGCGAAGAACCCGCCGATATTGCCGTAGCAATACCCCTCGGGATAGGCCATGGGCGATTTGCCGACCACCGACATCCGCGTGGCACCCTGGGCTCCGGTAGCCACCAGGGGTCCGGTGACGAAGATAAGGCGGTTCTCCGGGTCGAATGCCCTGGTTTCCGGCTTCACCCTTTCCCAGTAGAGCCTGGAAGCAATGCCGCGTCCGCCCAGATATTTCTCGGCGTAAGGTTGCGTCGAGAACTCCGTGATAGCGGCATTATTAAGGTCGACATGGAGTATCCTGCCCATCCAACCGTGCATCGACAGTGCCTCCTGTGGAATAAACATCTGCTTTCCGCCTGGTCTACGGCGTCGTTACCGGGGCGGCTTATCTGGGAGCGAAGATAAGCGACCTCGGTTTTTTCTCCATGGCTTTCGCCAGCTCGGTAACAGGGCCGTACATCATGCAGATTGCCTGGCAGTGCTTAACACAGGAAGGCTGCTCGCCTCTTGCCGTCCTTTCCGCGCAGAGGTCACAGAAGCGGGTGGTGACAGGGATGAAATCTACATGAACTTTGTCCGGTCCCACCGTGACGAGCTCGTCTACCCTGATGCCGCACATACCTTCGGAGAAGTTATGCTCCTGCTTGCAGGCGACCTCACAGGCATGACATCCGGTGCAGTATTCGTATTCGATAAGTAAGCCGTTTCGGGGCATGGCTACTCCTTTCAATCTTTAACCTTGACGATGCGGCAGAGGCTGGAGCGGTAATTCGTCCCGCCGAAGCCGGACTTGCCCTGGTTGCCCATCGTAGTAAGATTATTGATATTATATTCCCAGGTGCTGAAAAAGTTGGGCGCCTTGCCGTCAGTCTCCGGCAGCCACCAGCCGTGGGGTGCGGTGACGACCTTCGGGTGAGAGGTGGGGGTAACTTTTGCCTTCATTTTGACCCTGCCGCGCGGGTTCTCGATATAGACCCACTCGCCGTTACCCACGCCCAGCTCTTCCGCTGTTTTATCATTGATTTCACACTCGGGGTCGGGGTCGAGCTCCCTGAGCCACGGAATCATGCGGTGCTCGGAATGGAAAAAGACCGGCGAGCGGCGGCCTGTGGTAAGGATAAGCGGATATTTCTTGCAGAGTTCAGGGGTGGCTACCGGGCTTTCCCCGGGTTCCTCGTAGTAGGGCAGCGGGTCGAGTCCCCATTCCTCGTAGCGTTTGGAGTAGAGTTCCACTTTGCCGGTAGGCGTATCGAAGCCGGGTTTGCCATCGGCACGGAGCAGGCCTTTCTCGTAGCGGTAATACGGCCGGGTATTATGGCCTTCCGGCGGGTATTCCCAGCAACCTTTAGCCTTAAGTTTCTCGAAGTTGGTATTGCCGTCCTTCAAACGGTCGTCGATAAGCTCTCTCACCGTTTTGTATTGGATGGGGGTGGTGGCCAGTCTCCTGGCCAGCTCCAGATTGATTTCCCAGTCGGACTTGGCCTCGCCAACCCCATCGACGGCCTTGACACTAACACCCAGCGGCTGCCACCAGGAGCGGAAGCTCTCTTTCTCACAGATAGTACAGGCGGGAAGGAAGATATCAGCCAGAGCCATCGTCGTCGGTGTCTGGAAAAGGTCTACGCAGACAATAAAGTCGAGCTTCTTCATGGCTTCATAGTGCCGTTTGGGGTCGGCCGCCTGACCGCCGATGATGTTGGAGGTCTGTATCCAGGCACCTTTCACCGGGTACGGCTTGCCGGTCTCCATCTGCTCGATGAGCACATCAGGCTGCACCCATCCCCGGAAGCCCTTAATCATGGGATAATCATTGGCGCCGATTCTCTTTTCGTTGAGTTTTTTAACTAAGTCCGCGCCATAGAGCTTGGTAAGCTCGGCGGAACTGAAAGGATAGGTGGTGACGCCGTGGGAATTACGGGCGATAACGTTACCGCCGGGGTTATCGATGTTTCCGGTGATGGCCCAGAGATGGTTGATGGCCTGGGCGACCACGCTGCCCGCCGGCATGGCGTCCACCGGCTCTCCCCACTGGATTGCCGATGGCTTGTTCCTGGCGAAGAGCCGGGCGGCTTTTCTGATAAGGTCGGCAGGTACCCAGGTGATTTTCTCCACCTTTTCCGGCGTGTATTCCTGTACCCGTTCCTTCAACTCGTCGAAACCGTAGCACCACTTCTCGACGAACTCTTTGTCGTAGATGCCTTCGTTGATGATGACGTTGAGCATACCCAGAGCGATGGCGCCGTCGGTGCCGGGTCGATTCTGCAGATGCACTTCGGCGCGACTCGTAAACCAGGTAGAACGGGGGTCGATAACGATTAGCCTGGAACCGCGCCGCATGCAGTCGATAATCCAGTGGCCGAAGAAACCATCATGGCAGCCGGCAGCCGGATTCTGCGCCCAGACAATAATGTACTTTGGCGGCGTCCATTCGGGTGATTCGTAGCGTTTTTCCAGGAACTGAGAGGCGTCAAGGACACTGTAATGGCCCTGGGTGGCGAACATGGCCCCCAACCTCGGCGTGTAGCAGGCGTGGCCGGCCAGTCCTACCTGCACCCAGTTGGGGCTGCCGTAGGCATACATCAAAAAGGTAATCGGCCCGCCGATATCCCTGCCCGTGCCCTGGCAGAAAATTACGGATTCGGCGCCGTATTTGGCGCGGATGTCCTTGAGTTTCTTCTCGATGGTATCGAAGGCCTCGTCCCAGGTGATGCGCTGCCACTTGCCCTCGCCCCTTTCGCCGACCCTTTTCAGAGGGTGGGTAATGCGGTCTTTGTGGTACATGTACTGTGGAATCGCCAGGCCTTTCGGACAGAGTCTTCCCAGGTTGAAAGGGTGGTTTCTATCTCCCTCCACCCTGACGACCTTACTATCCTGTACGTATATCTCGCAGCCGCAGCCTCCGTGCGAGCCGCAGCCTGCCGACCACAGGGTAGAAAGGACTATTTTCTCTTTGCCTTTTGCCATGCCATCATCTCCTTTCTGAAAGTAAAAATAAACCACCGGATATTCTAAATATTAAAGGTTAATGAATGTGTGTGTCAAATTGGGGAGAAATTGCAGCATAAACGTTTCCACTTTACGTTAGCCTGCATTTTCTGATAAGATAAAAATGGAAAATCTGGTGGGGTAGGGCGGAAATTTAAACCGGAAATAATAAAACAAGTTCCTCTTACTCTACAGGTCAAACGCTAAGCAAAAGGAGATGTTTCGTATGGCAGAGAAAAAGAACGCTGTAATCGTCGGTGGGGGGACGAGCAAATTCGGCGTCAGGCAGGCGCATCTGCTCGACATGATACAGGAGGCGGCCAGAGCCTGCGCCGATGACATCCCCGCACTGAAACCGGAGGATATCGATGGCCTTATCGTCGCCACGACCATGGCGGGGAGGCACTCCTCGGCACTGAACACGGCCCCTCTCGTAGTACACCGGCTGGGACTGAGGCCGACTTCCATCTGTATTCGCCTGGATACACTGTGCGCCGGCTCTAACTCCGCCATTATCGTCGCCAAGGGACTGGTGGAAAGCGGTATTTCCGAGGTAGTCCTGGTAACCGGCGCGGAGAAGGTTTACATGCCGCAGCGCTGGGAGACCAACTACACGCAACTGATGGTC
>DATLAD010000108.1:0-4836 GCA_035527575.1 Dehalococcoidales bacterium | reverse complement strand
GAGTATTGCCCCAGTCTTTTATGACACTGTTCCACTCGCCGCCGGTATAGCGGGCGGGGCGGTTGACCTGATGAAGGATCTCATTATCGAGCACGGTGCGCCTCCAGACTTTCAATTATAGGGGTTAGGTGCGTTAAGGCGCAAATAAATACTATATTGTCATTCCAGCCCCGTATCGGGGTACGGGGTAAACTCCAGTTGGAAACCAGGGGTGGGGGAAAGAGTATATGCGGAAATGCGCAATTGAGCATGTGAGTATATAGAGGTCGTTTAATAACCGCTCATGGTGAGCCTGTCGAACCATAGCGGTTTGCTTACAGCGGCCCTTCGACAAGCTCAGGGCGAGCGGGGGAAAAAGCATCTGCGCAATTAAGCATCGGCTGATATTGAAGAAAGGGGGGACTATCTCACCCCCACACCCCGCCCGCCGGTTCTTTTTCTTCCCACCCAGGCCCGCCCTCGGGTCTCACACTGCTTGGCCCGTAGAGGTTGCACACCGCCCAATAATTATTTTGGGGTGGTGGGAAAGACATATGGGTTAAGCCGCCGACGATACTGGGTGGTCAGGGTGGGTATAGATATCATAGAAACGGGTGGGAAAAAGGAAGAGGGGGCATAAACGCCCCCTCTGAAATTGTCCGCAAATGCGCAAATGCGCAGGTATTACACCTCTCTAAACTCGCCTTCCACGGTGCCTTCGTCGCCGCCCTCGCCGCCGCCGGGTGGTGGAGGAGGCGGCTCCTGGCCTCCGGGTGGAGGTGGCGGTGGCTGTTGCTGACCGTAAACGGCGGAACCTATCTTCTGCATGGTCTGGTTAAGGTCCTGCGTGGCCTTCTTGATAGCATCGGTATCCGTGCCGTTAAGGGCCGACTTTACGGCAGCTATCTTGGCTTCCGCTTCCGTGTTCAGGTCCGCGGGAATCTTGTCCTTGTTATCGCGTAGCGTCTTTTCTGCCTGGTAAGCCATGGTATCGGCCATGTTCTTTGCTTCAATCTCCTCGCGGCGCTTGACGTCTTCAGAGGCGTGCATCTCCGCCTCTTTCTGCATCTTGTCCACTTCCTCTTTAGAGAGGCCGCTGGAGGCGGTGATGGTTATCTTCTGCTCCTTGCCGGTGCCTTTGTCCTGCGCCCGCACATTTAAAATGCCGTTAGCGTCGAGGTCGAAGGTGACCTCCACCTGCGGTACGCCCCGCGGCGCCGGTAAAATGCCATCAAGCATGAACTTGCCCAGCGTGCGGTTATCGGCGGCCATGGGCCTTTCCCCCTGAAGCACGTGAATCTCCACACCGGGCTGATTGTCCGCCGCCGTGCTGAAAATCTGGCTCTTGGCGGTGGGGATGGTGGTATTGCGAGGTATGAGCGGGGTGGCGACGCCGCCGAGGGTCTCGATGCCCAGGGTTAGCGGTGTCACATCGAGCAATAATACGTCCTTGACCTCGCCCTTGAGCACGCCGGCCTGAATGGCCGCACCGACGGCGACCACCTCATCCGGGTTGACGCCCTTATGCGGTTCCTTGCCGAAGAACTCCTGAACCTTCTTCTGTACCAGCGGCATGCGGGTCTGCCCGCCCACCAGGATAACCTCGTCAATCTGGGCGGCTGTCTTGCCGGCATCGGTCAGCGCCTGTTTGCACGGGCCGATGGTCTTTTCGACCAGGTCCATCACGAGTTGCTCCAGCTTGGAGCGTGTCAGCGTGATATTGAGGTGCTTGGGACCGCTGGCATCGGCGGTAATGAAGGGCAGGTTCACATCGGACTGCTGAACGGTGGATAGCTCTACTTTGGCCTTCTCGGCGGCTTCCTTGAGTCGCTGCAGGGCCGTCTTGTCCGACCGGAGGTCGATGCCCTGGTCTTTCTTGAACTCATCGCACAGCCAGTCCATAATCCTCTGGTCGAAGTCCTCACCGCCGAGGTGGGTATCGCCGTTGGTGGACTTCACCTGGAAGGTGCCTTCGCCGAGTTCCAGTATGGAAATATCGAAAGTACCGCCGCCGAGGTCGTAGACGGCAACGGTTTCCTCCTTCTTCTTGTCCAGCCCGTAGGCCAGTGCGGCGGCCGTGGGCTCGTTGATGATGCGCAACACCTCCAGCCCGGCAATCTTGCCGGCGTCCTTGGTGGCCTGGCGCTGGGCATCGTTGAAGTAGGCAGGCACGGTAATGACGGCCTCGGTTACCTTATCCCCGAGGTAGGCCTCGGCATCGGCCTTGAGCTTTTGCAGAATCATAGCCGATATCTCGGGCGGGCTGTATTCCTTGCCTCCCATGTCGACGCGCACGTCGTTATTGGGCGCCTTGGTGACTTTATAGGTCTTGCGCTTGGCGTCTTCCTCGACGGGCAGCTCGCGCCCGGCGGGCTCTCCCCATTTGCGCCCCATAAAACGCTTAATGGCGTAGATGGTGTTTTCCGGGTTGGTGATGGCCTGCCGCTTGGCTATCTGGCCTACCAGACGTTCTCCGTTTTTATTAATGGCTACCACCGAGGGTATGAGGCGGCTGCCCTCGGAACTGGTAATAACTACGGGCTCTCCTCCCTCCAGCACCGCCACCTCGCTGAAGGTGGTACCCAGGTCGATTCCTACTGCTTTGCCCATTTACTCTTCCTCCTTCGTCTCTACCTCACCGTTGCCCACCACGACTCTGGCAGGTCGGAGAAGTTTATCATGCAACATATATCCCTTTTGAAATTCCTCAAGAACCAGGCCTTCTTCGCCACTGTCCTGCCTTAAGGCTTCGTGGAACTTAGGGTCGAAGGTTTCTCCCAGTGCCTTTATCGGCTTGACTCCATGGCCTTCCAGGATGGTCTTGAACTTGCGCTCCACCAGCCGGACGCCTTCCACCCAGTTATGTTTGGCGTATTTGGGCGGGACGGCGTCGAGCCCCCGTTCCAGGTCGTCGATGACGGGCAGGAGGCCGAGGATAAGGTTGGCGTTGGCGTAGCTGTTGAATTCCTGCCTTTCCTGCTCGGTGCGCCGCTTGTAGTTGATGAAGTCGGCCTGCGCCCTCTGCCAGCTGGCCAGGTATTCCTCGGACTTTTTCTTTTCCTCGGCGAGCGCCTGTTCGATGCTTTCCGCACTTTTTATTCCAGGAGTTTCAGGTTCCGGCTCGCTGTTTTTTATCTCCTCTGAATCTTTCTGAGTCATTATACTGAGTCCTGTTCGCCGTGTATTTCTTTACCGTAAAGCCCGGCCACCAGCTGCCCCAGCACCTTTGACAGGTAGTATACCGTGGGTATGGTGCGGGAATAGGGCATTCTGGTGGGGCCGACGACGGCTATGGTGCCGGCGGCTTCCTCGGGGAGGCCGTACTGGCAGATAACCACGCTGCAGTTCTGGATGGCTGCATCTTTGTTTTCTTTACCAATGATGACATGGACGCCGTGCGGGCTCAGCCGGGACGGCACGATGACCTTTAACAAGCCGCGGGCCTCGACCAGTTCCATGAGCGTGCGCATGCTGTCGCTATGGGCAAATTCCGGCTGATTGAGTATGAAGTGCCATCCTTCCAAGTACGGTTCCTGGTATTCCTGGCTATCCTCGGCGCTCATAATTTCTAATAGGAAATCGGTCGCCTGCTTTTCCAGCGGCGAGAGCTCCAGTTTCTTGTCAGAAATCTGCCGGGCTGTTAAACCGTTGTAAATGCTATTCAGCCTGCTGCTGATGATGGTCAGCGCCGGTTGAGACACGGGTTCGTCAAAGGTAATTAATTTCTGCTTGACTTTAGCCCCGTCAAGAACGACGACCATCAGCGCCCGGGCGTCCTGCACGGCTATCAGCTCCATGTGCTTCAGCTTGCAGTCGGTCGATTTCGGCAGGCTGACCACCGCGACGTTCTGCGCCAGCCTGGCCAGGAGCGTGGCTGTCAGGCTTACCCAGGCCTCGACCTCTTTTTCCACCTGGTGAAAGGTGTGGCTTATGAGGCGCTGCTCCTCAAAGGGGAGGTTGACGGTTTCAATCGACTCCACATAGTAGCGATATCCCTTGTCCGAGGGGGTACACCCGGCCGAAGTGTGGGGGCGGATAAGATACCCTTCCCTCTCCAGGAAAGCCATCTCGTTGCGGATGGTGGCCGGACTTACCTCCAGCCTGGCATCATCGGCGACGACCTGCGAGGGCACGGGTACCGCCCGGGCAATGTACTGCCCGACGATATAATTTAGTATTTTCGCGCTTCTGACAGGTATCATTTCGTGCTCCGTTAGCAGTCTCATGCTTAGACTGCTAATTATAATTTAACACCTGGGATAGCCTTTTGTCAAGGGAAATGACGGTGGATTAAAGCCTTTTCTTGAACGTGAGAGCTGCCTGTGATAAACTAGTAACGTGGATATTACCTGGTTAGGTCACTCTTGCTTCAGGATTAAAGGCAATCAGGCTGTCATTATCACGGATCCATTCCCTCCAGATATGGGTTATTCACTGGGTAAACAGACCGCCAATATCGTCACGGTAAGCCACCAGCACCCATCGCACTCCTATGTTCAGGACATCGGCGGGGAGCCGAAGCTGGTTAAAGGCCCCGGGGAATACGAAATCAGCAATGTCCTGATTATCGGGATAGCCACCTTTCACGACTCCGTAAAAGGGCAGTCGAGGGGGAAGAACACCGTTTACCTCATGGAGATAGACGGGGTGGCGGTGTGTCACCTGGGCGACATCGGGCATGTGCTCAGCGACGAGCACGTGGAAGAGATGGGCAATGTCGACGTGCTGCTGCTGCCGGTAGGCGGAGTGTCCACCATAAATGCCGCCATGGCCGCCGAGGTTATACGCAAGCTCGAGCCTAAGGCGGTAATTCCCATGCACTATAAGACACCGGTACTGGACCGCGAGTTAGACCCG
>DATLAD010000107.1:0-2722 GCA_035527575.1 Dehalococcoidales bacterium | reverse complement strand
CGCCTGAATCCCGGCGACATGGTAGAGGGGCACGGTGAGGATATTGCTTTCATCAGACTCCGGGTCGGCCGGGGAGACGTTTTCCAGCATGTAGGTGCTGAAACTGGTGTGAGACAGCATTACCCCCTTGGGGAACCCGGTGGTGCCGGCGGTGTACATCAGGATGGTGGTATCCTTATCCTCAATCTCGGTCACCACCTCGTCGGCCGGCGAGGACTTAATGATGTCCTCGTAATAAAGAATGTCGTCATGTTTCTTTTCAATAGAGATAAGGTTCTTCAGGGACTTGATGTCGGGTTGTATGGCTTGTATCATCGAGACATAACGCTCGCCGGCTATCATGGTGGAGGCCTCGGCGGCGTTGAGCATATAGGCGAGTTCCTTCTCCTTGGCACGGAAGTTCAGCGGCAGGTAGATAGCGCCAGCCTTGGCTACGGCGAAATACGTCTCCACGCACTGATTGCAGTTGACCTGCAAGAAGGCGACGCGGTCTCCCTTTTGAACACCCAGCTTCAAAAGGCCGTTGGCCAGACGGTTCACCCGCTCGTTAAGCTGACTGAAGGTGTACCTCTTGTCTTCAAAAACAATGGCCGCTTTATCGGGGCAAATGGCCGAGGCAATATTGAGAAAATCAGTAGTGTTCATTCCGTACCTCCAAAGCTATTAATAATTGGCTAACGTGATATTCTAACCCAGGGACAGGGGAAAAATCAAACCGGAGTACGATGTTTAACGCAGCCGGGACCTCTAGCGGCCGACCCTTTCTTTCACCTTTTCCGCTATTTTTGCCATTGTCTCCCCGGCTTTAGCCCTGATGAGGACGGCGGCCTGGTCATCCATGGGGGTTGAACTGAGGTTAACGATAATGAGCTTGGCCCCGGACTCGACGGCGTATAACGGTATTAAGGCCGCCGGATAGACCACCAGCGTCGAGCCGATGACGATGAACAGGTCTGAGGCCATGGAGCGGCGGCTGGCCTCACTCCAAACCCGGGGCGGAAGCTTCTCTCCGAACATGACAATATCCGGCTTGAGCATACCCCGGCAGTCCTCGCAATCAGGTATTTCTTCGCCATTGTCCAGCCGGGACTTAATCTCGCCCAGTGGATAACGCCGACCGCATCCCAGACATATCGCCCACTGCATATTGCCGTGAAGCTCGAATACCCGGTCGTCGGGGACGCCTGCTTTCTGGTGCAGGTTATCGATATTCTGGGTAATGACGCAGTCCAGCTTGCCGAGTCGGTAGAGCTCGGCAATGGCAAAGTGGGCTGCGTTCGGCATCGCTTTATCAGTCAGCAGCCCCTCCTTTAATATATACCACTGCTTCCGCCTCGATTCGGGGTTGTTGAGGAATTTATCTATGGTAAAGTCATCCGGGTCGAAGCGGTCCCAGATGCCGCCGGGACTGCGAAAATCGGGAATGCCCGACTCCGTGCTGATGCCGGCGCCGGTAAACACCACCAGCCTCCGGCTCTTGTGAATAAGGTCGGCGGCTTTTTCCGCCAGGGCGTCCAAGTCCTGACTATCCATATTCATTCTCTCTCTTTTTCCGATGAAGCCATCAGGCGTCGGCCGAGTTCAGCCTCAAGTTCCAGCCCCTCGGCCAGGGTGAGGTCGAGGCCCCGCGTCACCGCCTGCTTTACGTAGCTTACCGCCGTCCTGTTGTGCGACCTGATTTTTCTAGCTAATTTCTCAGCTTCTTTAAAAAGCACGGAACGGGAGACCACGCGGTTGACCAGTTTGAGTCGGTACGCTTCGTCCGCCGTGAGCCACCGGCCGCTCATGAGCATTTCCAGCGCCGCCGCCCGGCCAATCGTCCGAGGCAGTGTCTGGCTGCCGCCGGCCGCCGGTATGATACCGAGTCCCGGCTCCGGCAGTCCGAAGCGGGCATCCTCCGAGGCCAGCCGGATATCGCAGCAGAGCGCCATCTCTATCCCGGAACCGAGCACATAGCCGTGCAGGGCGGCAACGAACGGCTTATCGATGCTCAGGAAGAGCCCCCAGACATCTCTTTCAAAGCGCGCCCGCCGGGCTATTACCGGTGAGGGGGCAGTGAGAAACTCGGTAAGGTCGGCGCCGGCGCAGAAGGCCTTTTCCCCGGCCCCCTTCAGGATAGTAACCTCAACGTCCGGGTCGTCCCGGATGGCGCCCAGCACCTCGTAAAGCTCGTCCCGCATCCTGATATTATAGGCATTCAGGGCCTGGGGACGGTTCAGCGTGATATAGCCGATGCCGTCCTGTTTTTCGTAGATAATGACTTCAAAAGCGTCCATTTATTTGGTCTACCTCACCCCATCTTAGCCTCTCCCCCTGTCCTTCCTACGGAAGGACTAATGGCCCCCTCTCCTATCAAGGAGAGGGGGGATATGGAAGAGGGGCTTCGCCCCTCTTAGACTCCCCATATTATCGCCCCTTATACTTCGGGGGTCTCTTTTCCAGGAAGGCTTTAATACCCTCGGTGCGGTCGGCGGTGGTATGCAGCAGGAAATAGAGGTCGGCCTCCAGGCGCAGCCCCTGCTCCATCGTCATGTCCAGCCCTTTATTGACTGCCTCCTTGAGATACCGGAGAGCGACGGGGCCCTTGGCGGCAACAGTCTCCGCCAGTTTCCTGGCCTCCCCCGCCAGAGCCTCCGGCGGCACAACACTGCTGACCAGCCCTATCTCCAGAGCTTCCCCGGCGGTGATGACGTCCGCCGTCATGAGCAGTTCTAAAGCCTTA
>DATLAD010000106.1:0-4435 GCA_035527575.1 Dehalococcoidales bacterium | reverse complement strand
TTTCTTGTAAGGCTCGTCGCTGACAATGAATATCTCCGTCCCGTACTCGGCCTCTTTTTTACGGAGTATCTCCGCCATACGGCGTATCAGGTTTTCATCATAGACGACGCCGGTGGGATTATTGGGCGAATTGATGAGCACTGCCTTCGTCCTGAGATTGATGGCCTTCTCAAGCTCATCCAGCCGGGGCATGAAATGCTCGTCGGTGGGTACGAGCTTGACGACGCCGTCGTGGTTTTCCACGTAATTGAAGTAGTCGACAAACCAGGGGAGAAAAAGTATCACCTCGTCTCCCGGGTCGAGGATTGTCTTCAAGGCCACGTTAATGGCCCCGGCCGCCCCTACGGCCATGATGACGTTCTTCTCCGTAAGTTTAATGCCCGTTTCCCGTGTTAGTTGTGCGGCTACGGCGGCCCTTGTCTCCGGGTAACCGGCGTTCTCCATGTAGCCGTGCATCCCCGGGAACGGGTTCTCCACCAGGCGCCTGAGTTCGCGTTTGAACTCGGGGGGAGGTTCCATGATAGGGTTGCCCAGCGAGAGGTCGAAGACGTTCTCTGCGCCATGCTGCTTTTTCATGGCGATGCCTTCTTCGAACATCCGCCTTATCCACGACCCCAGCTTCATGCCCTTTTTAACTCTTGCCGATACTGACACCTTCTATTTCCTTTCTGCCCATTTCAAAGGCAGTCAGATTGATTTCACGGATATTCTCCGGTACACGTTGAGATATGCTTTCTTTCCAGACCTCCTCCTCAAGCGGAGCGAACACGGAAAAACACCCGAGCATAAATATGTTGAGCGTTCTGACATTGCCCAGTTCTCTGGCCCGTACGGTGCCGTCCACGAAGTAGACATGGTCGGTGTGCCGTTTCAGGACAGCGGCAATCTCGCTGTCGGTGGGGTATTTCTCCTGTCCCAGGCTGACCGATAGCGGCGGCTGTTCGTAATTATTGACGATGGCTATGCCGCCGGGGCGGAGATAGTAGCTCCAGCGGGCCGCCTCCAGCTTTTCGAAGGCGAGGAGCAGGTCGCCGCCGCCGTCTTTGATTAACGGCGACCAGACTTTCGGCGCCAGGCGCACGTGACTGACGACGCTGCCGCCGCGCTGGGCCATCCCCAGCGTATCCGTCTTCTTAACATCGAAGCCGGCGGCCAGGGCCGTCTCGCCGATGATGTCGCTGGACAGGACGACCCCCTGGCCGCCCACCCCGGTGACAAGTAAGTCCATTTTCTCCACTTTACGTTCCTTAACGCCCTGCAATAAAGTAATTAATAATATCCGCTCATGGTGAGCCCGTCGAACCATGAGGTCTTGCCCTTCGACAGGCTCAGGGTGAGCGTTTTTAATTCAATTATTCCTTTTCTATGCGGAAATTGCCTTTTGCGGGCATAACTGTTCGCATATAGTGCAAATGTCGCCGGCGCAGAGCGACGGCTCGATAAACACCTGGCCGTCGGCGCTCTGGATGGCCGGGCAGCCCAGCTGCAGGCAGGTGCCGCACTGGTTGCACTTCTCCACGTTGACTTTCCTGGGATTGGCGCGATTCCTGACGCGCATGGCACACGAGCCGCGCACGATAATTACGGAGACCTCCGGCCGGTTCAGTGAGTCCCTGACCCCCGCCCTCAAAGCCTTTAAATCGAAGGCGTCGACCACCTTGACATCCTTGACGCCGATGCCCCTGGCCAGGCTCTCTATATCCACGGCGAATGTTTCCTTGCCCTGCGCGGAGATACCCGTGCCGGGGTGCTCCTGGTGACCCGTCATTGCCGTGGTGCGGTTGTCCAGTATTAAGATGGTAATATGGCCGTCGTTGTAAACGGCGTCTACCAGCCCGGTGATGCCGGAATGCATGAAGGTGGAGTCGCCGATGACGGCCACCACCTTGCTTTTAACGCCGGCCCTTTCCATGCCCAGCGCCTGCCCGATACCGGCGCCCATGCAGGCTGTTGTATCCAGGACATTGAGCGGCGGTAAAGCGCCCAGCGTATAGCAGCCGATATCGCCGGTGATAATCAGTTTCGGCTCCTGCGGCCCGTTATTTTTCTTTTCCAGCAACCTGGAGCGCTGTCCGATGCTGTTCAGAGTGAAGTAAATACCGGTATGGGGACAGCCCGGACAGAGCAGGGGAGGGCGGCGGGGCAGTCCCGGGGCCGGCGGTAAAACCTTCTCGGACTCCGGCAGCAGCCCGGCGCCGACACTGCTTTCGGTGACGATTCGCGTGTTCAGTTCTCCCACCAGTGGGATGAACTCCTTGCCGGTGACCTCTATACCCATCGCCCGGATACTCTCCTGGAGGAACGGGTCGAGCTCTTCGATAACGATAAGACGTTCTACACCTTCAGCGAACGATTTTATCATTTTCCCGGGGAGGGGATAGCTCATCCCCAGCTTGAGGAATGAGGCTTCCGGAAAGACCTCGCGCGCGTACTGGTAGGCGACGCCGCTGGTCACGATGCCGAGGTCGCGATTGCCCCACATAATCTGATTCAGAGGGAAGGTCTCGCTGTATTCCGCCAGCTTGAGCAGTCTCTTCTCCACCAGGGCGTGGCGGGGCAGGGCATTGACCGGCAGCATGACGTATTTCTGCACATTGTAATGAAAAGCCGGCTGCGGGTTTTTCACTTTCCGGGTGCGGTTAGCGTCCACCACCGACTTGGAATGGGCGATGCGGGTGGTGGTGCGCAGAAGCACCGGCGTATCGAATTCCTCACTTATCTCGAAGGCATAGCCCATGAGGTCGTAGCAGTCCTGGCTATCGCTCGGCTCCAGCATCGGCACCTTGGCCAGCCTGGCATAATGGCGGTTGTCCTGCTCGTTCTGGGAGCTGTGTATTTGCGGGTCGTCCGCGGAGACCACCACCAGACCGCCGATGGTGCCCGTTATCGATGCCGCCATGAAAGGGTCGCTGGCCACGTTAAGTCCGACATGTTTCATGGATACCATGGTGCGGGCGCCGGTGTAGGCGGCCCCCATGGCAACTTCCATAGCCACCTTCTCGTTGGTCGACCACTCGGCGTAGATATCCTTGAAGCGGGCAAGGTTTTCCAGTATCTCGGTGCTGGGAGTGCCGGGGTAGGCGGTAGCCACCTGCACGCCGGAGTGGTAAGCCCCCAGCGCCAGCGCCTCGTTTCCTGATATCAATTGCAAAGTTTTTTCCATCATTATACACGCAATCCAGCAATATTATACTAAATATATATAAATAAGCGCAACCTATTAAATAAAGATTACGCAATACCGTATGTTGTATCTTATGTTACAATTCTACCATACTTTGTAGCGGCAGGACAATTGCCGGTGCCTGTTGACAGCGATTTCTTATTGTGTTAAAGTGCTAACTGAAAATTATTTTCATTTAGTAATCTAAAAATGGTTTATACAGAGAAGAAAATCGAGAGCGTACTAAGGCAGGGCGGCTATAAGCTTACCCCGCAGCGCCGCACGATTATCAGCGCAATTGTCGGTACCCACGAGCACCTTACCCCGGCTGAGATACATGAGCGGGTATGCCGGGAGCACCCGGGAATCGGGCTGGTGACGATTTATCGCACGATAGAGATACTTGCCGAACTCGGTTTTATCTGTGAGATGCACGCCGGCGGGAACTGCCGCAGCTACCTGATGAGGCGGCCTTCCGAGCATCACCATCACCTGATTTGCTCCGAATGCGGCACGGTGATTGATTTTACCGATTGCGACCTCGGGGAACTGGAACGCCGGCTTTCGAGGGAGACCAGCTTTAAGATAAACGGCCACCTCCTGGAGTTTCTGGGACAATGCCGGAAATGCAGGGAAAAAACCGGGGTAGGGCAGGAGAGTAATGCTTAAACGTATCGGCCTGGAGCTGTTGCACCATGTCCCCTTTACCGCGGCCGGGGCAGTCGTCGGGATTGCCGCCATGGCGGTGATTACCCTGATGAATACCCCGATTGATGTCTCCGAAACCCTGTTCTACACCTTCCATCCCCTGCACATCGTTTTCAGCGCCCTGGTGACCACAGCCATGTACCGCAAGCAAAAGAACCATCGGCTATGGCTGGTGATTATCGTCGGTTACGTGGGTTCTGTGGGCGTCGCCACGCTGAGCGACGCTATTATCCCTTTCCTGGAAGGAAGGAGTCTGAAAATCGCCATGGAGTTCCACCTGCCTTTCCTGGAAACTGAAATCATGCCGTTCATCGGCGTCCCCGGGTGGATAATCGTCAACGCCGCCGCCGTAATCGGAATCGCCATCGGCTTTTTCAAGCCGAATACCAGGTCCCCCCACATGGCGCATGTGCTGCTCAGCACGTGGGCATCGCTATTCGGCTTTACCGCCTTCGGAACGGCCGACTGGCTGCCGCTGCTGCCTGTTATTTTCGTTTTCCTCTTCCTGGCCGTCTGGATACCCTGCTGTTTCAGTGACATCGTCTTTCCCCTTTTATGGGTGGG
>DATLAD010000105.1:0-6942 GCA_035527575.1 Dehalococcoidales bacterium | reverse complement strand
CGCCCCTGTCCTGGCCGTCTCGGCGGTGACCGGCGAGGGGCTGCCGGAACTGGTGACCGCCATCGATGCGCTTCTGGATACCACCGAGCCAAAGGCGGATTTGGGGCGTCCGCGACTCCCCATCGATAGAATTTTTACCATGGCCGGCTCCGGCACGGTGGTTACCGGGACTCTGATTGACGGAGCGCTGTCGGTGGGACAGGAAGTAGAGATTGTGCCCACCGGCCTGAAGTCCCGACTCCGCGGCCTGCAAACGCATAAATCGAAAATCGATACGGCCACTCCGGGAAGTCGTGTGGCGGCGAACCTCGTGGGGGTCAACACCTCTCAGTTGCAGCGCGGCAATGTCGTTACGAAGCCCGGCTGGTTGAAGCCCACCAGGATGGTGACGGTGAAGCTCAAGCTGATTTCTTATCTGAAGCGTCCGCTGCGCCATGGCACCACGGTCAGCTTTCATACCGGGGCGGCGGAAACGATGGCCAAGGTACGCCTGCTGGAAGGGGATGAGCTTAAGCCGGGAGTTTCTACCTGGGCGCAGCTGGCGCTGGACAGGCCGGTGGCTGCCATCAAAGGCGACCGCTATATTATCCGCTCGCCCATGGAGACCCTTGGCGGCGGCGACATTATCGATGCCCGGGCTAAAAGACTGCGGCGCTTTCGACCGGAGGTTATTCAGAACCTGATGGCGAGGGAAGGCGGCACCACCGAGGAGGCAATCATGGCGCTGCTGGAGACAAAACAGCCGCTGGAGCTTTCCGCACTGGTGGCCCAGAGCAATCTTCCGTCCGGTGAAGCCGGGTCGGCCATAGAGTCCCTTATCGAGCGGGGACGGCTGATTGCCATGGGCGAAGGCAAGCAAAGGTTGCTTTTAACGGCGGCCGGCTGGGAGCGCCTTGCCGAAAAAGCCGTGGCGGCGCTCACGGACTATCACCGGAAGTTCCCGGCCCGCGCCGGTATGCCTAAAGTGGAGTTAACCAGCCGCCTGAAGCTGGGTAACTACATTACGGCGGCGCTGACCAACCTTGTTGGCCGGGGTGTCCTCGTCGAGGAAGGCAGCTATCTTCGCCTGCCCTCCCACAGCGTCCGGCTGACCCCGGCGCAGCAGGCGAAAGTCGACGCCTTTTTAAAATCCCTGGCGGACAACCCTTATTCCCCGCCCGGAGAACTCATACCTGAGACCGACCCGCTCAACATGCTCATCGAGCAGGGCAGGGTGGTGAAAGTCAGCGAAATCGTTGTCTTCTCGAAGTCGGCCTATGATGAAATGGTGACTAAGATTACGGCTCAAATCAAGGCCGGCGGCAGGGTCGGACTGGGTGAGGTAAGGGACATGTTCGGGACCAGCCGCAAATATGCCCAGGCCCTGCTGGAGTACCTGGACCGGGAAAAGGTGACCCGCCGCGTCGGCGACGATAGAGTGCTGTATTAGACCTTCCATGTTCCTTGACCAGCTATGATTACCGCTGGCTTTGCCTCCCCCGCCCCGCCCCTCTTGGATATCTATTCCCACCCATGCCGCCCTCTTATCATCTATGGCTTATCCCGCAGTATATCCCCACCCCACGACAGGGAAGCACTGAAAAAGGCAAAGGACATCCAGTCTCCCCCTTTAGTAAAGGGGTATTAAGTGGGATTTAAAATCCCAAAAGGGAGTGCGTAGCGAGAGGGGGCGCAAGCCCCCTCTCAATCTGTCTCCCCCTCTCCAATCAAATTTTCTCCGGGTCTCGTTCTATGCAACTGGTTGGAGAGGGGGTCAGGGGGTGAGGTCAAGACGGGGAGAGGCAACGCAAGGCTGGCGGGATATGATTTGCTTTTTGTTGTATAATATTTTTAGCCAGTTAAAGGAGGGTTGTTTGCCATGTGGGGATGGTTTGTTAACAACAGCGTGTGGATTCTAATTGGCGCCAGCGTGGTGGTGCTCCTGCTCCTGTTTTTCAATGACAGGATTCGTGGTTGGCTCTCCAGGGTGGAGCCGGAAAAATGGCACGAGAAATTCTACGGAAATATGAACGCTTTTTTCTGGGCTATCGAGGGTATTGCCGCCGTGATTATGATTATAGCGTTTATCTCTATGGCCACCATACGCGATGGTGGCAGCCCGTTGATAACCACGGATATGATAGAAAACTGGTTCCTGGCGCATGGTATTCGCATCATCATAATTCTTGTCGTCGGAATTATACTGTGGTTTGTCCTGAAACAGACTATCCCGCCGCTGACGCGCCGTATCATGGCGAGGCCTCAGAAGGGTGAAAGTCGTGAGGGCCTCAGAAAGAGGGCTGATACTCTTCAGGGCGTCTTCCTGGGTATAGGCAGGATATTTATTGTTTTCCTGGTAATCTTTATGATACTATCCGAGCTTAATGTAGCTATCGGTCCCATCCTGGCCGGCTTCGGTGTCGCCGGTATCGCCGTCGGCTTCGGGGCGCAGTTCCTGATAAGGGACCTCATTGCCGGTGTTTTTATACTGATGGAGAACCAGTACCGTGTCGGGGATGTCGCCAAGGTGGCTGATGTCGCCGGACTGGTGGAGGAAATAAATTTGAGGAAGACGGTGCTGCGCGACCTCGACGGCATCGTGCACCACGTGCCCAACGGTGAGATAAGGGTAGCCAGCAACTACTCGCGCCACTTCGCCCGGGTCAACCTCAACGTTTCCGTCTCCTACGGCACCAACCTCGATTTTGCCATCGAGGTAATCAACCGCGTCTGTAAAGGAATGGCCGAGGAAGAACGGTGGAGCAAGATTATCAGGTCGGTGCCACAGGTGCTCAGGGTGGACAGTCTCGGCGATTCTGGCATCGATATCAAGATACTCGGTGACGTGAAACCGATGGAGCAGTGGAATGTCATGGGAGAATTGAGGCTTCGTATCAAGAAAGAGTTCGATACGGTAGGTATAGAGATACCCTGGCCTCATACCAAGGTATACTTCGGCAACAAGCCGGGGGATTAGTGTATAATTTAATGCGGGTGGACAACCATTTTTCACCCGGAGTTCACTGTACTGGAAAGGATGGAACATGTATACCAAAATACTCGTCCCGCTTGATGGCTCGGAGGTGGCTGAATGTGTGCTCCCTTATTTGAAATGGTTCACCAAAGTCTCTAATGTCAATGAAATCGTTTTTCTACGCGTCGTTGAGCCTTTTCACATGGCGGGCGGCCTGGAAGTCCAGGTTATCCCTGCAGATAGGGAACACATCGAACAGGACGCTGTAAAACTGGCTAAAGAGTATCTGGAAAAATTAGCCGGTAAGTTCAAAGATAAAAAAATAAAGACAACGCCGGTAGTACTCCTGGGGAAGCCTGCCAGGGTTATCGCCGAATACGTAAGCAAAAGCGACGTCGACCTTATTATTATGGCCACTCACGGGTTCTCCGGAATCCACCGCTGGGTGCGGGGGAGTGTGGCGGACGAGATTCTCCACGCGGCGCTGGTGCCGGTATTGCTCGTGAAACCCCAGGACAGGCCGCCGGATAAAAAATAAACCCCACCAGCCGCGGCCTTACAATATCAAGGCTATTTATACGGTTATGCTGGTGGGGCGTTTGGGTTATACCCGAAGTCTAAACGTAGCCCCCGGCAATATAGTCGTTCAAATAGCGGACCTGGGTGTGACACTCGGTAAGACGTTCCTCGATAACGTCTCTGATGGACAGCATGCCGATAACTCTGGGCCCGGCCATTACCGGAATATGCCTGACGCCTTTTTCGGTCATTGTTGTTAGAATCTGGTCTAAATCATCTTCCGGCACCCCCACGATAACATCCGTGGTCATCAGGTCCCTGACCCTGGCATTGGTAATATCTTTGCCGCGCCGGTGCAGCCCATTCAGTATATCTCTTTCGGAGATGATTCCCATCAGCTTCCCGTCGGACTCGCATACCGGCAGGGCGCCTATTCTATGGTTGACGAGTTTATCTATGGCCTGTGAGACGGTGTCGTTAGGCCCCACCGTGATAATCTCCCGCCCGTTAATCTTGGTAATATCCTTTATCTTCATAATGTCCTTCACCCCCTTTATTTTGTATATACTGAGTTCACCGAGTACAACATGATTCTACTAAGATAGTGCCGGGGTTGTATGTGACTTTTATATCATTTGTCGGCAGAATAATAGGGGATAAAGAAAAAAGAAAGTAATACCACCGGGTATTTGCTATGGGAATCAATCGGGGCCGGCTCGCATTATTTATAGAGACGTCTTGAAGATTACACAGAGGTCGTCGTCAGTCTGTTTAATCACCCTATCCACCAGGGGCACGCTGGTTAATATGTCGAGCAGCGGCAGCGGTTCCTGCACTTCGAACAGCACCGACATCTCTTTTTCTGAGGCGTATTCCTGAAGGTACTTGATGTTGGGCATACGGACCAGGTACTTTTTGAGGTTTCTCAGGTACTGGTAATCGAATGCCGATGAAGACTTCATTTCCACCTTGCCGCTGAAAAGCGCCTGATGGCCGTGTTTGCCGTTGGATTTATGACCCAGCAAGTGTATTGTCAGGGATGGATTTTTATAAGGTTCCCTGATTTCCCTGCTTTTAGCAGCAGGTTCCGGACTGGTCTCTTCCTCCCTGCCTATCATGGTGACCTCTTCGAGCTTACTCTGGGTCTCCGTAATGGCTTTGGTCAGCTCGTCGGTTTCTTCCTGCAGCTTCCCCTCGAACTCATTTATCGTTTTCTTGGCTCTATCGACGATTTCCGTGACGATTCGGCTGACATCCGTGGCGCTCATGGTGATGTCGTCCATCATCTTTTCCGCTTTTTCGCGCGCCTCGGCGATGACCCGGGATGAGTGTTCCCGGGCTTCCTCCCGGCATTTCTCCGTTATTTCCTTGAGGAGTTGTTCGGCTTCGCTTTTTGAAGTGACGATAGCGTTTTCTCTTTCCCTTTCGGCTGTCTGCAGGGCCCGCGCGACGATAACTTCGGCCTCTTTCTTAGCCTTGCCGATGATTTTATCAACCTGAGCCTGGGTCTTTTTCTTGGCTTCTTTCCTGATACTTTCTTCCGCCTGGCTGATTAGCTGCTGCGCTTTGCGTTTGGCCTCTTTGATAATTTCAACGGATTCCTTTTCGGACGGCCATATCACCTCGACGGGTCTCTTGTCCGGTTCCAGTTCAACCTCAACCTGGGAGACGGTTTCCACGGGTCTCTCATCTTCAACCTCAGCAGGAATGTCGGGGTCGTCGACGACATCGGACACCACGTTGATAGCCTGGAGGCTCTTTTCCGTCTTCCGCGTAATCTCATCTATCTTGGCGCGGTACTCGTCAAAAATCCTGGTGAATTCGCCGGTATGAAATGGTGAGGTTTTATCTGATTCGGCCATATTACCTGACTTTCCGGCTGCGGCTTTGAATTATCCGGAACAATTAAAATCAGTTTAAATATATTTTACCCCATTTCACATGGGCTTCATATAGCCAGATAGTACCATGTAGTAATTTGTTACCCCGTACTTAAGTACGGTAAAGATGGGTTAATCAGTGCGTATTTAGTGTGGAGCACGGAAATGCTTACTAAGCAGACTTTGGGGGATGGCTGACTCTCAATGGTATATTAATCATATCGTGACCATCTATAGTAGCATGGATGGAATAAGAACCATATTTTGTAAACTCTACATTTGAAAAATTCAATACTACTCGTCCTTTGCTTTCTACACCTTCTGTCGGTTTTTGTATAGTAAATTTTGCATTTATATCTGGAATAACTGGCTTTCCATCTTCGTCAATGAAGGATACTTTTAGGTTCTTCTCTCCTGCTTCCACAACATTCGCTCGTAACTGAAATACAAGAAAGAATAATGGGTGTTTTACGGGCAAGTTGGGAGCATAAATAGTATCAAACCCTATTCCTAAGGCATTTATTTTTGCTGCTGCTTCTGCGTAATCACATATGAATGCAAAATCAATATTCATGCGGTTACTTCCTCTTTGACTCCAGCTTCAGTTTTATCCAATTCTTCGTCTTCTGTTCCTATAAACTGAACACTAAATGCTACATTAGGAATACCAGTTTCTGAACGACCATAAGCATATGGTGTTAGACTATAAGCCTTTATTCCATAAATTCCTAAAATGTTTGTAACTTCTTCTTTGGATGGTAGTCCATATAAGTTTACACCTCTACTGACAGAAAGTAATTCAATGCCGATTGGCTGATGACTGGAAGAATAATCGATGCGGCGTTCATCATCTAAGTCCTTGCCGTACATATATTTAGAAGACCGTAGGGTAATATAAATTGCATCTGCTTCTGAGTCATATCTATGTTCTGCCATGGTACTCCTTTTGGTTAATCAGCTACAGTAATTATTGTGGTGTCGGTGGTATTTGTGGCTACAACTACCTTTAAATGTTTTCCGCTCGGCAAATTAGCCCTAAATATTGGGTTTCCTGTTATATCTTTGTAAGAAGTGTGGTAATTTTGAAGGCAGTATTCAACTTCTTCTTCTGTAATTCCTCGTTGCTGCATCCTATCTTTGGCATGTTGCGTATAATATATCATAACATGTTTTCACTATAGGTGTATATGATAACCGTAACCATAATCGTTGTTAATAGGGTAGTTACTCAAAATCGGTTAGAATAATCTTTACAAGAGACTTCTGCCATATTATCCATATATGTAAAGTTACTAATATATACTATGTCGCAGCATGACTAAAGAGCCATATACATGAATCGCTTTTGGGATTAAAATTATATATGAGGATGCATAGAGCATTGAAGCGCCATGATAAATGTGACCGAGCAGGCTAAAGAAGAACTGAAGCGATTACTCGCCACCAGCGTGGACTGGCCCGGGGCGCGTTTGCGTCTCATGGATAGAGGCCGGGGGAAACTTGGTCTGGGCATTGATATCGAGTCGGAGGACGACCTGGTGGTGGTATATGACGGCGACGGATTGCTGATTGTTGATGCTGACCTTGCCT
>DATLAD010000104.1:0-2893 GCA_035527575.1 Dehalococcoidales bacterium | reverse complement strand
CGCCAGGTCCGTGTGGAAGTGGAACAGCACCCTTAATTCGTCGTTGACTATTTCCTCGTCGTAAGCGTCGCACAGGACCGCCAGCACGGAGCGGTCGACGCCTGCTGAAGGCTCGATGACGTAGGGGACGATATGCTCTTTCGATTCCTCGTCGAGGTAGGTAAGGCCCTTGCCGCTGTATTGCATGTGCTGCTTGAGGTCGAAATCGCCCCGGTTGGCCACGCCTTCCAGTTCCGCCCAGCCCATCGGGAAATTATATTCGATGTCCGAGCATTTCCGCGAGTAGTGCGCCAGTTCGTCCTCTCCGTGCTCGCGCAGCCGCAGGTTCTCTTTTTTAATCCCCAGTCCGTAGTACCAGTTCAGGCGTTCCTCCACCCAGTACTCGAACCACTTATCATCGGTGCCCGGCTTGACGAAGTATTCGATTTCCATCTGCTCGAACTCCCGGCTGCGGAAGATGAAGTTGCCGGTGGTAATCTCGTTGCGGAACGCTTTGCCTATCTGGGCGACGCCAAAGGGCAGCCTCTTCCGGCTGGTATTCAGGGCGTTCTGGAAGTTGACGAAGATGCCCTGGGCCGTCTCCGGGCGCAGGTAGACCACGTTGGCCGCCTCCTCCACCGGCCCCATGAAGGTCTTGAACATCAGGTTGAACTGCTGGGGGTCGGTAAGCTCTCCGCCGCAGGCGGGGCATTTATTCTCTTTTAAATCGTCGGCCCGCCACCTCTGGTGGCATTCCTTGCACTCCACGAGGGGGTCGGAGAACTGGGTGACATGGCCGCTGGCTTCCCAGACTTTCGGGTTCATCAGTATGCTGGTGTCCAGTCCCACCATGTCGTCGCGCTCCTGGACGTTGGCGCGCCACCAGGCTTCCTTGATATTGCGTTTCAGTTCCACGCCCACCGGCCCGTAGTCCCAGCAGGCGGACAGGCCGCCGTAAATATCGCTGCTGGGGAAAATGAAGCCGCGCCGCTGGCACAGCGAAACGAGCTTTTCCATACTGACTTTGCCTGCTACGTTTTCTGACATCGGTATCACTCCCGGAGACTTTTACCCTGCTGGCGGCGGAATTGCCGGATGGTCCGGATAAAGTAAACGCCCAGAACGACGCCGCCCAGTACCATGACAATAAGGGCGATTACCCAGAGGGGTATCAGCTTTATTTGATATGCATTGTATAGAAAAATATCCAGCAATGCAAAGAGTAGAATAATCTGGGGCAGCGCCATGAGGTTTCCCATGACGGTGAATAACGACCGGTTCAGGTCGGTTTCGCCTATCTGTAATCGCCGGCTGGCGGTCGTGGCGATAAAGACGATAGTCAGCGAGAGCAGGGCGAAAACGAACTGTAATACGAGCGCCCAGGCGATAACGCCGCCGCGACCGAACCAGTGGGTCGGTTCGCTGCCGGAGAAGCGATAGGCGACCTCTTCCGGCAATAATCGGTAGAAAAAAACGGTCAGAACTACGGAAAGAAAGAGAATCGCCGACGGCAGGACGATGTACGTCCAGCGGAAGGCAACTTTGTCATCTGAGCTTGCGGAGCTAATGGCGACCCCCTGCCTGTGAGCTATTCCCGGTTAAGATTAACAGCTTTGAGGCTGGGGTGTCAAAGATTGCCGCTGGCGCCTACTCGAAGAACCCTTTGTCCAAATCGCCTTCGTTGGAGTAGCCGCGTTCTTCCCAGTAGCCCTTGTAATTGATGTCGTCGGAAAGCTCAATCCGGGTTATCCACTTCACCCACTTGTATCCCCATTTGCTCTCGGCCACGAGCTGGAAGGGAAAGCCCCTCTCCGGCGGGATGGTAACGTCATTCATCTTGCAGGCCATGAGGATATCGTTATTCATGACATACTCGATGGGGAAAGAGGTGGTATAGCCGTCATAAGCGTGGAAGATGACCACCCTGGCCTCGGGTAGGGGCCCGGCCTTCTCCAGTATATCCCTGACCAGCACGCCCTCCCAGAGGATATTGACCGCCCAACCTTCGACGCAGTTCAGCCTGATGACCTTCTTGTAGTTGTCGTAGTCGCCGATTACTTCGTCATAGGTATAGGTTGCCGGCTTCCCGGCCAGGCCGGTAATCTGGAGCCGGTAATTCTCTATGTCTACCTGCTGGGGCCCTTTGATGGAGTTTTCTCTAAAATCGTTTATCGAGGAAAGATTTTCGCCCTTGTATTCTCTCACTTCGACGCCCTCCAGTTGCTCTACTTTACCATTGCCCGGGCCGAACGCCACGAGACCGACAATGAATGCCACGATAATGACGGCGGTAACGGCCGAGCCGATGATTGCTCGCTTCTTCACGGAAACAGCCTCCCCATCCAAAAAATAGCCACGCCGGTTTACATGTGCCTAATTAGATTCTAGGGGAGTTGAGAGCGGGTGTATGTGACTTTTATCCCAAGCGCAGATTGGCTAAGGCTGTCAAGCCTTATTATTGCTCTTAGCTGCTATCACCGTCTATGCTTCTATCAGCCGTTTTAAGTTCTGAACCAGTTTTTCAGACAATTTGTCCCAGTAACTTTTAATAAATAGTACATCAAGTAGCGGGCCAAACAAGGGCCATGGTTTATATTCCAGAGAGAAGTTTACGCGGGTGGAACCTTCCACGGCAATAAAACGCCATCGTTTTATTGCCCTTACCCCCGTAAGAGGTGTAATAAATGTCATACGGTCATTCTTGACATACTCCGTCATCTCCCACTCTGAGGACATCATCATACCCATGAACTTTACTCTCACGGAAAACCGCGCTCCCTCACCGACGGTTTTTTCGGTGGCTGGTTTCACCTCACGTACATAGCCAAAATAGTTCGCAAAGTTCCGCCAGTCCGTAGTAAAATCGAATACCTTGTCCAGGGGTGCTCCAATAACAACACTATGCTCGAGCTTT
>DATLAD010000103.1:0-8645 GCA_035527575.1 Dehalococcoidales bacterium | reverse complement strand
ATGGCGGCCCGGCAGCCGGCCACGCCGCCGCCGATAACCAGTACATCGGTAACGACCTCATTTACCTTGCCGTAGTTAACGGGATACGGCCATTCGGGAACTTTACCGCTTCTTTGAACATACTCATGCCAGGTTGTCATATTACATATCCTCCTTCCAGTATTGCCGTTAAGGTGCGGGTATTTTTAACGCACTCGCCATGAATGTTATATTGCCGTGGATGCTTTGTCAAATATACAGGTTCTGAGACCGGGGGATGGCGCTGTCAATGAATTTTTAGAGGTGTTTTTTGTGGGCGATTTTGTCTTGTGCTATACTCGAATTATGGGGTGTACCGCTCGAATTTTTTAGTGGACCCCCGATGGAGTACAGGGAAAAGTGGACAGTACCATAACCAGGGCTCAGCAGCTGGCTGAAAAAATAATTCGCAACGTCGAAAAGGTCATGGTCGGCAAGACGGAGGCGGTGCAGCTGGCGGTAATCGCTTTAATCAGTCAGGGACACCTGCTGATTGAGGATGCACCCGGTGTCGGCAAGACCATGCTCGCCCGGAGCCTGGCAAAATCGATTAATTGCAGCTTCAAGAGGATTCAGTTTACGCCGGATATGCTCCCGGGCGATATTACCGGTGTCTCAATATATAACCAGAAGATTAGCGACTTCGAGTTCCGTCCCGGCCCGCTAACGGCCCAGGTGGTGCTGGCCGATGAAATCAATCGGGCCACGCCCAAGGTGCAGTCGGCCCTGCTGGAGGCCATGGAGGAGCGACAGATTACCGTGGACGGCGTCACCCGTAAAATGCCGTCGCCTTTCCATGTCCTGGCCACCCAGAACCCCATAGAATACGAAGGCACCTTTCCTCTCCCGGAAGCGCAGCTGGACAGGTTTCTGCTGCGGATAAACATCGGCTACCCCACCCCGTCAGAAGAAATAGCCATAGTAGAAAGGCAACAGTACGTCCATCCCATCGAGCAAATCGACCATGTCGTAGATGCCGCCGATGTTTTAATGCTTCAGGAAACGGTGAAGAAGATATACGTGGAAGACCTTATCAAGCAATACATAGTGTCTCTGGTAGATGCTACCCGCCGCCACCCCTCGATATTTCTCGGGTCTTCCCCCCGCGGCTCACTGGCCCTCTTCCGTACGGCTCAGGCCCGGGCCCTGCTGCACGGGCGCGACTTCGTTCTCCCCGACGACGTTAAGGCCCTGGCCGTATCTGCCTTAGCCCATCGTTCCTTGCTATCTTCCACAGGTCAGTCGCAGGGTAGAGACGGCCGGGCTCCTATCGCCGAGATACTGGAAACGGTACCCGTGCCGGGGGCTGTTCCCGGCCGACAAAAATAGGCCGACGGGACGGTGATGTCAGGCTCGTTTTTTCCGGTAAAAAGTTATGAAAGTTCGATTGGCTCTCATTATTATTCCGCTTCTCACCCTGGCTGTGGCTTTAGCCGGCGGTTTTACGCTGCTATGGCGTTTCTTTATATTCCTGGTGGTGGTGCTGTTGCTGAGCTATCTGTGGTCGCGCCTGAGCATCCGCGGCATTGACGGCCGGGTCGAAAAACCGCTCTCTAGCAGCCGGGTCGGCGAGCGCTTCGGGGAGGAATTTGCGGTATTTAATCGCGGCCGGCTCCCCACTCCTCTGATTGAAGCACAGGAAGATACCGATTTGCCCGGCTACCGGAACACGTTGACTTTTAATCTTTCTTCGCGGGATTCTCATACCTGGCGTACCGAAGTCCACTGCCGGCGGCGGGGGCAGTACCATCTGGGCGCTCTCACCGTAAAGGTATCCGACCCTCTCGGCTTCTTTCCCCGGCAGCGGTATATCGGCGAGAGCCAGGACATCATCGTTTATCCGGCGATGCTGGAACTGCCTTTCTTCCAGGCGCTTCCCCGACAGGAGCCGGGGGCGGGCCCGCGCCGCTGGCTGGCCAGCGAGGCCAGTCCCAATGCCTCCCGCGTGCGTGAATACGTCAGCGGCGACAGGCTACGCCACATCCACTGGGCCAGCACGGCTCATACCGGCAATCTCATGGTCAGGGAGTTCGACCCCGACCGTTCCAATTACGCTTTTAAAGAAATCTGGATTGTCCTTGATATGCATCTGGTGTCTCAGCTGGGAGAGGGCGATGAGGCAACCGAGGAATACGGCATCACCATAGCTGCCTCGCTGGCAAAGAAATACCTGGACAGCGGGAAACGGGTAGGGCTGATAGCCTCGGGTGACCGGCCTTACCTTTTCCTCCTTAATAGCGGAGACGGGCACCTGCAGCACATTCTGGAAAGCCTGGCATTGATTAAGGCCGCCGGTAGAGTCCCCATCGATGCCCTGCTGGAGTCCGGAGCGGAACGCTTTGACGCAGGCTCCGCCGTTATTATCATCATGCCTTCCGTAAATCCGGGGATAGCTGCGCCGATGCGCCAGGTTATCAACCGGGGTGCCATCGTAACGGCGATACTGCTCGATTCCTTCAGCTTCGGCGGCGGGGTCAGCCCGGCTAATACTCCCCGCAACCTTATTTCCAGCGGCTTCCATGTCTATACCGTCAGGCAGGGAATGGAGATAGCGCGGGCGCTGGATAGTCGATTGCTCTCTTCAAGGATGCAACATATTGGAGTTAAAGCGTAGAAATGGCTGGCAGCGAGAAAAAACAGGAAAAAGCACCGGCAGCGGTGGCATTTTCGGCAAACGTTATGTCCCACCTGGGCGGCTGGCAGGGGTTGGTAAACATTATTTTACTCTTTCTCGTTATGGAGATTGCGGTGCTCTCCATAGAGCGGGCCCGGTGGATTACGCCTCAGCCTTCGTTGACGCTGGTCCTTTTCCTCTCGGTAGTGACGGCCTGGCTGCTTGCCAGGAGCCGACTCCCCGGCGTGGGCGCGCATGTCCTGGCGCTGGTCGTCGGCGGCGGGGTAACGGCCTGGCAGGCGTATGGACTTCCCGCGGAAACCGTATCCTTCGCCATATTTCTCGTCTTTCTTACCTGGGTGACGGGCTATATCTCGACGTGGTTTGTTTTGCGCCGGAAGAACGCCTGGGTGGCCGTCTGCCTGGGCGCCGTGGTCGTCCTGGTGAATTTAAGCAACCTCCCGGATAAATATTTCTTCTTCTTAGTCCTCTACTTTATTGCGGCCATGTTTCTGATTACCCAGACCCGCATGGTCAAACGGCATTACGTATCGGTCGGCGGCACGGGCTTTCCCGGGCGGGGTCTGCTCTTACTTGCGGTGTCGCTGCTCTGTCTGGTCGTACTGGCGGTTTCTTTCGCCTGGGTAATACCGGAAATGCGGGTACCTCAGCTCCAGACGATGGTGGCTACCAAGATGCTCTGGAAACAGGACATAGAGAAATCGTCGTTTAATTTTTTCGCCGCCGTTCCGGCGAAGCAGCCCCTGAGTACGAGCAGCATGCGCCGTGATTTGCCTTTTTATAAGGACTGGCATCAGGGCGACCAGGTTGATTTTATAGTCAATTCACAGCACCCCTCTTACTGGCGGGTGCAAGTTTATGATACCTATACTCCTCAGGGATGGGTAGCCAGTCCGACCGCCGATTACCTGTTGAAACAGGATGCGCCCTGGGGTGATGCCGGGGCTCTTACCGGCCGTAATGCGATAACCTACACGGTAACCACCCGGACGAAGACAGACATACTGCTGACCGCCGGCAGCTTCGTATCTGCGGATACGCCGTCGCTGGTGCATGTCAGCGCCGGGGACATTGTCTCGGTGACGACGCCGCGTGTTCTCAGTGATGGCGAGCGCTACGCCGTTACCTCCGGCATCTTTTCACCGTCGCCCGCCGATTTGTCCGGGGTCGGTGATGATTATCCGCCTTCACTCGCGGAGCGTTACCTCCGGCTGCCTTACAATTTTCCCGGGGACATCAGGCTGTTGAGCGAGAACATCACCAGAAATGCGAGAAGTCCCTATCAAAAGGTAATGGCGATAGATGACTACCTTTCCGGGATTCCTTATGAAGGAGAGATTGAAGCCCCGCCAGGGAATATCGATGGCGTGGAGCACTTCCTGTTCACCCAGAAATCGGGCTTTTGCCTCTACTATGCCTCGGCGATGGCGGTCATGCTCCGTGCCGTCGATGTGCCGTCGCGACTGGCCGTCGGTTATCTTCCCGGCGATCCCGGGGAGGGGGTCGGAGAGTATATCCTGCGCGATAAGCACTATCATACCTGGCCTCAGGTTTATTTCCCGGGCTACGGCTGGGTAGACCTGGAGGCGACGCCCACCAGCGCGGACAGCCTGGTATCCATTGAGACGCCGTGGGTTTCGGGCAGCGCCATAGAACAATTACCGCAGTGGGAGGTGTGGGAGCTATATCCGATACCGGGGATGTGGGGCTTACCGTACGAGCTTACTGCGGGTGCAACGGTGGCAAAAACCGTACCCACAAGGGGGCCTTTGCCCTTTGCCGACGAGCTGGGACGGGTCCTGCTTATTATTTTCAGCGGCGCCGCTGTTATCGTGCTGCTGGTAACTCCGCTCCTGGGGTTCCGGTCGGCCTTTTATCGCTGGCTCTGGCAGGTGGACAGGGACAACCTGGCATCCGGGGCGTATGCCAGAATATGCAGTCTTTCCTCGGTGGTCGGACTGGGGCCCAGTCCGCAGCAGACGCCGCTGGAATTTGCCGCCGGGCTCGCGGCGGAGTTTCCCGAGCATGCTAAAGCCCTCGATGATATCACCCGGGCTTACGTGGAGAACCGTTTCGGCCGCAGAGAGGGGAGGCTGGGGCTATTCGAGGAGGCGGTGATTTTAAAGGCGCGGTGCAGCGTCTACGACGCGCTTTTAAAGCGGCTGGGTCTGGCCAGAAGGCTGTTCGGCCGGCGGTAAGGTAAGCTCATCAACCAAATGCAAATAGAACCAAATAACCCGCCTGTTGCCGAATTTCCCGTCCTGCGCTATTATTGTCCTGAACCCTTCCTTAGCAGAGATGTCTTGAAACAAAGGGGCAGCTATTTTTCGCAGAGGGGGAGTAAATGAAAAAAGCCGGGGGAGAAACCATGAGTACGGATGTCGTCGTGATTGGCGCCGGGGCATCGGGGCTGGCGGCAGCCCTGACCGCAGCCGAAGGGGGCGCCGGGGTCATCCTTTTTGAGAAGATGCGTCACATCGGGGGAAGCTCCAGTTTTGCCGAGGGCATGTTTGCCGTGGAGAGCGAGATGCAGCGCCGGAATCACATGTTTTTCACCCGCGACGAGGCGTTCGAGGCCATCATGGACTACAGCCACTGGCGGGCTAATCCCCGGCTGGTGAGAGCTTTTGTAGACGAATCCGCCGGTACTATCGGGTGGTTGCAGCAACAGGGAGTCGAATTCACCGAGGTTATAACGAATATGCCGGACGGTATCCGGACGCTGCATATTTTAAAGGGGCCTTATGGAGCCAAGGGGTATCCCATGATTAAAACGCTGGCTGCCAGGGCTATGGAAAAAGGCGTCGATATCAGGGTATCCACGGCGGTGAAGAAGATAATCCGGGAAGCCGACCGCGTTACCTGCGTCGTTGCGGAAAAAGACGGGAAACCCGAACAGGTAAAAGCGAAGGCCGTCATCGTCGCCAGCGGCGGCTATGCCAACAACGGAGAATGGATTAAGAAATATGCCGGGTTTGACCTGGGAGTAAACCTGATTCCCGTCCGCAACTACGATAAGGTGGGCGACGGCATCCGCATGGCCTGGGAGGCAGGCGCGGCCGAGGAAGGTATGGGAGTGCTGCATTTTTACCGGATGGGCCCCCTGGGACCGGGAGTCACCATGATGGGACATCTCGAGTGTGCCTGCGCCCAGCCGGGCCTCTGGGTCGACCAGCGCGGAGAACGCTTCTGCGATGAGAGTATCGCCTTTGACGATACCTTTATGGGCAACGCCGTCGCCAGGCTGAAAGAAGGCCATCACTACATCATATTCGACGAGGCGGCCAGGCAGCGGTTGGTGGAACACGGCATCGACAGGAGCGTGGCAAGCAAGCATTTGCCCGGCACGCGGCTGGTCGACTTCGATAAGGAACTGAAGGTGGCCCTCGGAAAGGGTAACACCGACATATCTATCGCGGACACTCTGGAAGAGCTGGCGCAGAAAATAAAGGTGAAACCGGAAGTGTTGAAGGCCACGGTTGATGAATACAACAGGGCCTGCGATAAGGGCCATGATGAGCTATTTGCCAAGGAGCCGAGATACCTCCGGCCGGTGAGGAAGCCGAAATTCTACGCGATGAAGGCTTATACAGTTTTTCTGGGGAGTCTCGGCGGTATAAAAATCAACCACAGGATGGAAGCGGTGGACGGCGAGGAGAAGGTTATCCCCGGACTGTATGCGGTCGGCACGGATGCCGGCGGGCTTTACGGGGATAGTTACAATTTCAGGTACTCTTCGGGTTCGACGCTCGGCTTTGCCGTAAATTCCGGCCGCATTGCCGGGAGAAACGCCTTGAAGTACATCGGCAAATAAAGCTGCTCATGCCACCAGCCTGATAATCTCGGTGGCGTCATCCAGTTGCTCAAGTCGCCCGACCATCTCTATTACTCTATCGACCGTATCGGCTGACAGCGGCCTGATAGAGCCGGCGGCGCACTCCCTGAACTTCGCCGCGCAGTCGTCGAACGTCATCGGCCTTTCCACGCTACCCGGGCTGTGCTCCACCGTTTCGGTGTACTCCGTCCCGTCTTTCATCACTATTTTTACCCTGCCCGGACCGACGCCGTGGCGGTTCAGTTCGGGGTCTAATACGCCGGTGACCTTTCGAGAAATGTTAAGGACGACTTCGTTTTTTATAGCTTCCCGGGTAAAATCTTCCGGAGTAACCCTGCCTTTAACCAGGGCCGTGGCAATCGCCCATGGTGCGCTGAACTGGGCATCGACCGTATTGCGCGGGGTGCATTTTACCTCCGGGGGCACGCATATTTCATAGGATGTCTCTCCGCCGGTAGCTATTATCTCCCTTACCTGCTCGGCCTTGATATCATATTTCGACTTTAAAGTCAGTGTGGCTTTGATGAAAGAATGGGAGAACCCGCAGCACGGGTACGGTTTATAACCTATATTCATGCCCTCGAATCTCTTCCCCAGGTCTGCGGTCATGATTTTAATATCGTAATCTCCCCCCTGGTACTGGTTAAATACACCATATTCACCTTCGAGGATGTTTCTGGCGCCGGTAATCCCCCTCTCGGCCATCAAAGCAGCCGTGATACCGCCCCTTGCCGCCAGTCCCGGCCCCATTCTCTTGGTCAGGGCGCCATCGTTAACGCACTGGGAATTGCCGGCGCACTGGTGGTAGGCGATGCCGATAGCGTTGACCATTCTTTCCCCGTCCAGCCCCATGAGCCTCCCCGCCATGGCCGCCGCGCCAAGGTAGCCGTAAAGGGCGGTGGGGTGCCACCCGGACTTAATCAGGCTGCCGCCGGGCCGGCTGGCCAGCCCCAACCTCGCCAGGAAGTCGGCCCCCAGCGCCAGGGCGATGATAAACTCCTTACCGCTTTTCCCTCCCATCCGTTCGGCCACGGCAAAACAGGTCGGCACGGCCACGCAGCCGATATGCACCTGGGCCACCGGGTGACCGTCGTCATAGTCCAGGGCGTGTACCATGGTGCCGTTGACCTGGGCGGCATTGGGGGCGGGGCACTTGAGCCCGCAGGCGATGATGGTGCTCTGCTCATTGCCTCCCCATTCTTTGACCATGTCCACCAGTTCGCTGATGCCTGCCTGTGACGAGCCGCCCAGGGCTGTTGCCAGGCTATCGAGGACTTCTTTCCTGGCTGCCTCAACTGCGGGTTCGGGGATATCCTCGTACCTTGTACCCGTAAAATGTTTTACAAAGTCGAATATCGCGTCCATATAATTACCCCTTTTAAAAGGTATTCAGATAAGGCCGCCGCCGATGCCGATTGTCTCTCCGGTAATGTATGTCGACATGTCGGAGACCAGGAAATAGGCCAGGTCGGAGATCTCGTCGGTTGTGCCGAGTCGGCCCAGCGGTATGTTGGCGCTCATCATCTGGTAGTCTTTCTCCCTGGCTTCATCCCAGGTGATACCCTGGGCCTGGCTCATTTTAGCGAAAGCTTCGTCTCTCAGGTTGGTGATGATAGCGCCGGGGTTGATGGCGTTGACGTTGATTTTATATTTTCCCAGTTCCAGGGCCAGGGTCTTTACCAGCCCGATGACGGCGTATTTGGAGGCGCAATAAGCGACGCTTCCGGCGACGCCGTGAGTCCCGGCCTGCGAAGCCAAAATAACAATCCTGCCGCCCTCTCCCCGGGCAATCATGCTTTTAGCGACCGCTTTGGATATAAGAAAGGAGCCGGTGGTATTAACGTCAATGATGGCCCGCCAGTCTTCCTCGGAAAGCTCGACGGCCGGCAGACCCACCGGGCCGCGGATGGCGGCGCAGTGCACCAGTATATCTATCCTGCCGAACTTCTCCATGGTTTTGGCTGCAATCGAGTCGACGTCTTTACTTATACTGATGTCTGCCGTCATAGCCAGGGCTTTCCTGCCCAGAGCTTCGATTTCGGCCACCTCGGCATCCAGTCCGCCCCACCCCTCGTCCCCGGGGAAAAGGCTCCCGGGCGCCGCATACTTATCGACAATGACGACGTTGGCTCCTTCCCCGGCCAGTCGCAGGGCGAT
>DATLAD010000102.1:0-2196 GCA_035527575.1 Dehalococcoidales bacterium | reverse complement strand
ATTCTTGGGCTTTTTGCCTGGGGCTACTGGCTCGGCATCTGGGAGATGGTCTATTCCAAGCGCGGCGTGGTCTTTGGGGCCAGCTATGCCGATATACATGCCAAGTTACCGGCCCAGTGGATTCTGCTGGCCGTGGTCGTTATTTTCATGGGGGTTATTCTGGTATCCATATTCAAACGCAAGCTTCGCTGGCCTCTCTACGGCATTGCCGGGTGGGTTGTGGCGGCTATCATCGTCGGGGCAATCTACCCCGCCCTGGTACAGCGCTTTCAGGTGCAGCCAAATGAGCTGGTCCGGGAGCGACCCTATATCGAATACAATATCGATTTTACCCGTAAGGCCTTCGGCCTGGACCGTATCGACGAGCAGGCCTTTCCCGCCGAGTCGTCGCCGACCGCCCAGGATATTGCCCGGAACGAGGTGACGATTAATAACATCAGGCTCTGGGACCATCGCCCGTTGAAGGACACCTATAACCAGATACAGTCGATCCGACTCTACTATGATTTCTACGATGTCGATGTCGACCGTTATGTTATCGATGACGACTACCGTCAGGTTATGCTGTCTGCCCGGGAGCTGTCCGCGGAGAAGCTGGCGGGTGAGGCGCAGACCTGGGTCAACCGCAAGCTCCAGTTTACCCACGGATACGGCGTCGTGCTCAGTCCGGTCAATGAAATAACCACCCAGGGGTTGCCCAACCTGCTGTTGAAGGATATACCGCCCGTCGGCGCTTTTGAAATAAAGCGCCCCCAAATTTACTTCGGGGAAAAGACGAACGACTATGTCATCGTGAAAACGGATACGCAGGAGTTCGACTATCCCCGCGGTGACGATAATGTCTACGGGCGTTATGAGGGTGAAGGCGGCGTCAGCCTGGACGGTTTTTTCCGCCGGCTGGTTTACGCCTGGCAGTTCGGCGACCTGAATATCCTTCTCAGCAGCGAGCTAACTCCTGAGAGCCAGGTCCTGTACTATCGGAACATCAGGGAACGTGTGAACCATCTGGCGCCGTTTTTGCAGCTGGACAATGACCCCTATATAGTGGTTATCGACGGCCGGTTGTTCTGGATACAGGATGCCTATACCACCACCGACCGCTATCCCTATTCCGAGCCGATTGGCGGCGGGCTGAACTATATCCGCAACAGCGTTAAGGCAGTCATCGATGCCTACAACGGCGATGTTACCTTCTACGTCACCGAGCCTGACGATGCCCTCATACGCACTTACCAGGCCATTTTCCCCGACCTCTTCGTTTCCGCCGATATGATGCCCGATGCTTTCCGCATCCACCTACGTTATCCCGAGGACATGTTCAATATACAATCGACCATGTACCGGAGCTATCATATGCGCGATGCCCGGGTGTTCTATAACAAGGAGGACCTCTGGGCGGTGCCCCGGGAGGTCTATGCCGGGCAGGAACAGGCCATGGAGCCGTACTATGTCATCATGCGCCTGCCCGGGGAGGAGATGGAAGAGTTCCTCCTCATGCTCCCCTTCACGCCGGTCAACAAGAATAATACCATCGGGTGGCTGGCGGCCCGCTGCGACGGCGATAACTACGGCAAGCTGCTGGCCTATTATTTCCCTAAGGGTGAGTGGGTGGATGGTCCGAGCCAGATTGAGAACCGAATCGGGCAGGATACCGTTATCACCGAGCAGCTGGCCCTGTGGGGGCGGGGTGGCTCCCGGGTCCTCCGGGGTAACCTGCTGCTGATTCCTTTAGGCAAGTCCATCTTGTATGTGGAGCCGGTCTTCCTCCAGGCGGACGCCGGCGGGCTTCCCGAGCTGAAACGCGTCATCGTGGTTGTCGGCGAGCAGATAGCCATGGCGCCGACTTTAATGCAGAGCATCAATGCTATCTTCGGCACGGAGGCGCCGCTGCCCGAACCCATCCCCGAACCACCGGCGCCATCAGAACCGCCGCCGGCGGAGCCGGAGAAACCGGTAGACGCTGAAATAGCCAAATTGGTAGCGGAAGCCCGCCAGCACTACGAACAGGCGCAGGAGAACCTCCAGGCGGGCGACTGGGCTGGCTTCGGCAGGGAATGGGATGCCATGGAGGCAGTCCTGCAAAAGTTGGCAGAGCTTACGGCAGAGTAGCAGGCGTGCCGGTATATAGCTGATAATTGATATTGAATTCGGAGAGAATACATGTTTGACTGGGATGTCGTTATCGTCGGGGGTGGG
>DATLAD010000101.1:0-3757 GCA_035527575.1 Dehalococcoidales bacterium | reverse complement strand
GTCTTCGAGGAGTACCAGGACAGGTTCTTCGCGCTGGTCAGGGGAAGAAAATAGATTTCACAATGACTTATAGAAAAGAGTTTTAATGGAAATTTCGGATATAAAAGCACGTGACTTGTCAGAAGCGTGGTTTCTGTGTCTGCGTAAGACCCTTGATGAAGGCTATGAATATAAAATCGACCGCGGCAGCTATGCCGGCCAGAGACGCAAAGAACTGGACCTTGTGGTTGTTCAAATAAATTATCCCGGTACTCGACCGCTGATACCGGACGTTCCCCAGGGCGTCCCGCCTCCCAGCACCATGGAGTACGTGGAAAGCTACCTGCCATACCTCATGACGGCGCACCGCAAAGATGGGGAGCAATATACCTACGGGCAATATCTTGAGAAGCAGATTGCCGAGGTAATCAGGATATACAGGGAGGATGGACACAATACCAATCAGGCGTTTATGGCCGTGGGTGATACTCAGTCCATTTATCAGGCCGACCCGCCCTGCCTCAGAATGATAGATACCAGGATTCGTGAAGGTAAGCTCAAATTCATCGCTTATTTCCGGTCATGGGACCTGTGGGCCGGCTTTCCCTCGAACATGGCGGCGATGCAGATGCTGAAAGAATACATGGCCAGTGAGATAGGCGTTGCCGACGGCGAACTGGTGGCCATAAGCAAGGGGCTGCACCTCTACGAGTACACCTGGGAGCTGGCCAAGGCCGTGACAAGGGTAGGCTAACCGAGCTTCGCTTGTGTGATAGAGCCAGTAAGTTTTATGGAGGTTGATAATGGAGCATATTGAAGCTGTAGCCGATATGATTTTAGAGTCGAAAAAAATCGTCGTTTTTACCGGCGCCGGATTTAGCACCGAGTCAGGCGTGCCGGACTTCCGCAGTCCGGGCGGTGTCTGGGACGTTTTCGACCCCAGCGAGCTGAATTTGCCTAATTTCTTACGCTATGATGATATCCGGGAGAAGTACTGGCGGATGCATAAGATGATGTGGGAAACGATAAGAGACGCCAGGCCCAACGCGGGACACTACGCCGTTGCCGAGCTTCACCAGATGGGCAAGCTCGATTGTATTATCACGCAAAATACCGATGGACTGCACCAGAAAGCCGGCGTGCCGGATGATTTGGTGCTGGAAATACACGGCACCATGCAGTGGGTCGATTGCCTCGATTGCGGGAAGCGTTACCCCAGGTCTCACGCTCACGACAAGATGCTGGCTGGAGAGAAGATTCCGAAGTGTGACAGCTGCAACGGACTTTTAAAGCCGTCTACTGTAGCCTTCGGGCAGGCGATGCCGGAGAGGGAGACCCGTGAATCCGAGGCAAGGTCTTCCACGTGCGATCTGTTCCTGGCCGCCGGTTCTTCGCTGGTGGTCTATCCCGCGGCGCAGATGCCGGTTATCGCCAAGCGCAGCGGTGCCCGGCTGGTTATTCTTAACCTGACAGAAACGCCTCATGACCAGTATGCCGATGTCGTCATCGCTGAAAAGACGGGCGAGACTCTCTCCAGGATTGTCGCCCGGGTCAAGGAAAAAATGTCGGCATAGCGGTGCGGATGCGCCTGCCTCGTCATAAACCTTTCAAGACTCCTGGGGGTGTTTCAGGGAATTATATTGATTAAGCCCCGATGTAAATTCAGTTTGCTGCTGGCGGCAGTTATATTGCTGCTTTTTTCGCTGGTAGCCGGCTGTGCTCCCGCCCGGGACTTCGATGGACAGCTGCGTGAAATCACCGGGCCGTATCGCTTTGACGTCGTAAAGTGGGAGCTCAATGCCTTAACACAGGAGGCGGGGAAATTATTCAGTCGGCAGGAAAGCACGGACAACGCTACATCGGCAGCCGCCACGTTTTTTGCCAACGTAGAGCGGATTAACGGACTGGTATCGGAAATCGAAGCCGTCAGGGCGGGGAATCGGCAGGGTGACCTGACTTCACTTGAAGACGAGCTTAACGAACGGCGGCGGCAGAACGCAGAACTGGCCGGCACGGTCGAAGGGCTGCTGGAAACGCAGATAAGAGAGGCCTTTACGCAGCAGGGTATCTTCAATCCTCTGGATACATACCTGGGATTAAGAATCGGCTTTCCGCCGGTAAATATCTATCTGGCAAAGCCGCCTCACCTGCTGGTCGTGTCTCCCAGGGACAGGATAGAAAGCATCAGAGAGGTTACTCTCCTGCCGGAAATGAGTGTGGAAGACATGGCAAGCATCGAGGCTGAGATTGATAGCCTCGGTGTCTCCTCGCTGGTGGTCAACCTGGGCGGTATTTCGACATACCCGAGCTACGTTATGGATACGGCTGACGCCCGCTTTATCCTCGATACCGCCGGCGAAGAATGGCTGCACCAGTACATGGCCTTTACGCCGCTGGGATTTCGCTACGTGCTGGACTTAACCGGAATCCGCCAGGACTACGATATCGCCACCATGAACGAGACCGTTGCCAGCATGGTCAGCAAGGAAATCGGCGGAATCATCTATAAACAGCACTATGCACCGGGACAGGCGGACGATGCGGAGCCGGCTGCGGCGGAATCGGGCTTCGATTTTAATAAAGAGATGAGGGAAATCAGGCAAGCCGTGGATGACTACCTTGCCCGGGGTGAAATCGAGCAGGCCGAGGAATTCATGGAGCAGAAGCAGCAGTACCTGGCCGAAAATGGCTATTATATCAGGAAGCTGAACCAGGCCTATTTTGCCTTTTACGGTACTTATGCCGATAGTCCCACGTCTATCAGCCCCATCGGGGCCGAGATGAAGGAACTGAGAAGCCGGAGCGCTTCACTCAAGGACTTCCTGGACACGGTTGCTGCCATGACGAACCGGCAGGATTTAGCCGATAGTCTGCGGTAACAACCCGACGTTGAAGCTGCGCAGATATTTTCGACCCCTCCACGTTTCCAGCGCTGGCCTCGATATTTTTCACTTAAGATAGCGGGCTGCGCTTATTTCACCGAACAGGACAAATGTTTACATTAAATTTAGTTTTTAATACCGAATATTTATTTTTGGTTTATCGGCTTATTGCCAAAATAACAATATACAGTAAAATCGGCAATTTCGTAAAGTTATGGAGGGGAGATGAAAAGCCTTCCTGGTAATGTGGCACAGGTCGGAACATCTAAAATTGACCTTCTGGAGAAGCTCTGGGCCAGGGCTAAGCCGGAAGATAAAGAAGACCAGTTGATTACGTGCATCATGCAAATGACGCATAATGTTCTTAATGCTTCAGCCTCGTCACTGCTCCTGTTCGACGAAAAGAACCGGCAACTGTATTTTAAGTTTGCCGATGGCCCGGTGGGGCAGCAGTTAAAAAGATTACACATCAGCCGGCAATCTGGTATTGCCGGATGGATAGTGCGGAACGGGAAACCGCTAATTGTAAATAGCCCCGAAAGGAACGCTAATTTTTACAAGCTCATAGATAATGCCACCGGTTTCAAAACGAGGTCTATTATCGGTGTGCCGATTATTATAGATGAAAAAGTCATCGGAGTTATTGAAGTACTCAATAAGGTGGACGGCACCGATTTCACCAGGCAGGACCTGAATGTAATGATGGGCGTGGCGAAGACTACCGCCATGGCGCTTGAAAACGCCAGGATGAATAACGAACTGTTGAATTCATACAGGGGCACTGTCGGGGCATTGGTGTCCCTGGCCGATGCCAAGGAGACCAGCGGAGGCGGACACTCGCGGCGAGTATCGGAGTACGCGCTCATAGGAGCCAGGGAGTTATCACTTTCAAAGGA
>DATLAD010000100.1:0-2330 GCA_035527575.1 Dehalococcoidales bacterium | reverse complement strand
TAAATCGGGCTCGCCGACGATTTCCATGAGGGGGCAGCCGGAGCGGTTTACGTCCACCAGGCTGTAGTCTTCTCCATCGGGAGAGGCGCGGTGCAGCAGCTTGGCAACATCTTCCTCCAGGTGGACGCGGGTGATGCCGATTTTCTTTGTTACGCCATCAACCTCAATGGTGAGACGGCCCTTCTGGCCGATGGGGGCGTCATACTGGGAAATCTGGTAGCCTTTCATGAGGTCGGGATAGGGATAGTTCTTGCGGTCGAACTTGGTATATTCGGAGACAGGGCAGTTGAGGGCGAGGGCCGTCATCATGGTGAATTCCACGGCCTGCCGGTTGATGACGGGGAGGACGCCGGGCAAACCCAGGCAGACCGGGCAAACATGGGTATTGGGCGGCGCGCTGGCATAATCGGTGCTGCAGCCGCAGTACATCTTGCTCTTCGTCAATAGCTGGGCGTGGACTTCCAGCCCGATAATAGTCTCGTAGTTCATAGCTTCCCCGTCTTGAAAAACAACATATCCAGTATAGCAACAATGCTGGAGGGTGGCAAGGAAGGGGGGGGAGGTATGTTTTTGCGGGATAAGCCGTAGATGATGCTGGGCGGCCTGGGTGGGAATAGATAACAAACGGGGGAGAGTTAAAGCAGGACTGAGAAGAGGTATTAATAAACACCTTTAAAATATGCTATAATTTTGGAGTCAATACGGGGCCGTAGTTCAGTTGGGAGAACGCCTGCTTTGCAAGCAGGAGGTAGGGGGTTCGAACCCCCCCGGCTCCACCAATCCACAATTCCACTGAGTCCGGTATCGTTCGCATATTCACGCATGAAGTCTTATAATATTACCGGAGAAAGGAGCATTATCAAATGGCAAAATCCAAATACGGTAAATATATCTGCACGGAGCTTAAACAGGGCGTGGTGATGCCAGGCTTTAAAGGCGACCAGACCATCGGGCAGGGATACCTCGATGGATACCGCCGGCCGCTGGAGCATGTCATCTGGATGGACGAGGAGGTCATCCCGGGCGCCTTCTACGCCGAATGCACCTGGCAGTGGCCTTCTTCTATGCCGGGGCAGAGGCCAAGGCCGACGATAATTACCCCGGAGATGGTGAAAAGGATGAAAGAAGGGCCCGGAATTACCCCCCATTCCCACAAATTCACGGAACTCTTCTGCTATTTCGGGACGAATATTGATGACCCGAGCGACCTCGGCGGCGAGATAGAGTTCTGGCTGGAAGACGAAGAGTTCCGGCTGACCAAGAGCTTCATGGTCTATATTCCCGCCGGGATGAAGCACTGCCCGTTGAGATTTCACCGCATGGATGCCCCCATGTTCCACTTAACCGTAGGGTCGGGCCATAAATACGTATAGGCTGGAGATGTTGCTACTCCAGCTTTATTTTTCATTGAGAAAGAGGTAACGGAAATGGCGGAAAAGAAAAATGCCAAGTATGTCGTCGATTATGATAAACCCTTTCAGAAACTTCCGGCGCATCGCCTGAAAGTAGACCCCAAGTTCGTGAAAAGAATAGTCCATGTGGGTGCCGATACCGTGCCCGGCGCCGAGTTCTACAGCGAGGCCAAGTGGATACTGCCCGGTTCCAGTGAAGAAATCAGGGAGGTAGAGTCCCATACCCACGAGTTCGGGGAGCTAATCGGCTGCTTCGGCTTTAACTACGATGATATCCAGGACCTGGGCGCGGAGATTGAGTTCACGATAGACAACAAGACCTACAAGATAACCAAGAGCTTCGCATCTTTCGTGCCGGCGGGGGTACAGCACGGGCCGTTAATCATCCGTAATGTTAAGCGGCCGATATTCCATTTTATTGCCGCAGATTCTGAGAGATACGAATAGAGCGACTGCCGCCGAAATGCACCGCTACTGGCTGCCGACCGGTAAAATATCGGCGGCCCTGCCCGCTTTTCCGCCGCGGCGGACGTACCGGGGGATGGGGCCACCCAACGCCTCCACCCGGCCGTCGGGGAAGACCCTGATGGCTGCGCCGGAAGGAATCCCGCATCCGGATGTGTTATCTTCTTCGAGGGCCAGTAACGCCTTCAGCTCCTGCCAGTCGTCGTCTTCGGCGTGGGTATCGCAGATAACCGGCGCAATGCCGAGGCAGGGGAAAAGCTCGGCCGAATTTTCGTCATCGGGGTCGGGCCAGCGCACCCACTCCCTGGCCAGCATGATGGAGCCCGCCGAGAGCCCGAAAAAGGGTTTCCCCCGCTCGTAAAGCCCGGCGAGGAAATCAATCATATCCTTTTCCCGCAGGACGTTCATCCCGGCTTCGACATCGCCGCCGCTGATGAAGACGATATCGGCGGT
>DATLAD010000099.1:0-13822 GCA_035527575.1 Dehalococcoidales bacterium | reverse complement strand
AGCGCCCGGCGAATGGAAAAATCGTCCTCGCCGATGAGAACATGCAGCAAGCTCTGGTCTCCTTAAAATCTTAAATTCTTTTGTCATGCCATTATATCATATTGCCCGATAGTTAGATTAAAAGGTTATATTTTTGGTTCTGTTTACATTTGATTGATTTTCTTGCCTCACCCCTTACCCATCTCCAGCCTGAAGCATTTTTCTAAACCAGAGCTCATATTGGCTGGAGAGGGGAGTATAAGCGAGAGGGGGCTTCGCCCCCTCTCAAAACCTCTCCCCCTCTCTGACCGGTTAAATGTAACCATTGGCACAGAGAAGCAGGTCGGAGAGGGGGATTAAGGGGGAGAGGCTAAGAAGGGGTGAGGTAGATAAAAACCACTATCTTAATGTTGACAAAACACCGCCGTTAATGAATAATCGCACAGAGAACAAATAATAAGCCGTCTGGCCGAACTACTGAAATCAAGAGGTGAACGATATGTCGGAGATTCCTGAAGAAGGTGGCGTGATCGAAGAACTTAGGAAACTGGCCAGCATAGCCACGGATATGCAAATGGCCGGTAAGATGAGGACACAGGCCATCAACCAGCTCGGCGACATGGCCTCCCACGAATCGCTGCTCGTCCTGCTCAACCTGGCCGCCAACGACAAACTTAATATAGACGAAAGAGACCTGGCCCTCAAGAGAGCCCGGGAAATAGTTAAGAAGGGCCGCTGATAATTTCACTACAGCCGGCAGCCATGAATCGCACTGATGAGTATTAACATCGGCATTATAGGCCTGCCCCAGAGCGGTAAAACAACCGTTTTTAACGCTCTGACCGGAGGTAAAGCGGATACCATAACCCACGCCACGGACGGACTCTCCCCGCACATCGGCATCGCTAAGGTCCCGGAGCCCCGCCTCAAGGTCCTGGACGAGATGCTTCACCCTAAAAAACTTGTTCCGGCCGAAGCCAGGTACATCGATGTCGGGGCTTCGGTCAAGACCCTGGCCCTGGACAAGGGCATAGGCGGCGAACTGCTCAACCAGCTCAGCACGGTTGACACGCTCATCTGCGTTGTCCGCTCCTTTACCGACGAAAGCATCCCCCACCCCGAAGGCAGCCTGGATGTCAGGAGAGATATCGGCACACTCAACATGGAGCTTATCTTCTCCGACCTGGCCATCATGGAAAGAAGGCTCGAAAAACTGGAGACCTCGCTGAAAGGGGCTAAACCGCAGGAGCGCCAGGGTTTCCTCCAGGAAAAAAACATTCTTATGCGGTTCAAAGTTGACCTGGAAAACGACAAACCTATCCGCGAGTTAGACATGGAACCAGCGGCGGCCAGAATCATCACCAACTACCAGTTCCTTACCGCCAAACCGCTCCTCATCGTGGTTAATATCGGGGAAGAGCAGCTGCCCGGGGCGGCCTCTCTGGAAGCAGAGTTGAATACACAGTATTCCGGGACAAAATGCCGGGTTATCACTCTCTGCGGCAAACTGGAAATGGAACTGGCGCAGATGGAAGAAAGCGAGGCGGCGGAATTCCGCGCCGATTTCGGTATAAAAGAGCCGGGGCTGGAGCGTACCATAAAAACATCTTACGAGCTTTCGAACCTGATTTCATTCTTCACCATAGCCTCGAATGAGGTAAAGGCATGGTCCATCAGGAAAGACACCACCGCCGTGAAAGCCGCCGGTAAAATTCATACCGACATGGAAAAAGGGTTCATCCGCGCCGAAGGAATCGGCTTTAAAGACCTGGTGAAATGCGGCGGTATTGCCGAGGCGAAAAAGCAGGGCTTGCTCAGGCTGGAGAGCAAGGACTACGTTATCCAGGACGGAGATATCATTACCTTTCTTTTTAATGTGTAGTCCGGCTATCGCCGACTCTGCGCACGGATAGCTTCAGGCCGTCCTCGCCCACCACCATGACCTGTTCACCAACATCGATATCACCCCCGGTTGACGTCGCCCCCCAGAGTTCTCCCTTGATTCTCACCATGCCCTCCGGGGACAGCCGGCTAACGACTTTACCCATGGTACCAATCATGGACGGCAAACCGACCAGCACCTGCTTTCTCAGAGTCCGGGTAGTAAAAATAAAAAGCCATACGCCGAATGCAGCCCAGGCTGCCATCACGCCGATAAGTGCCTGATAAGGCAGCTTAATCCCGAACTCGGGGAGCAGCCAGCGCCATATCGCCCAGATGGCCACTTCCTCGAACGACGTACTGATAATAGCCAGTACCAGCCTGGCTCTGGTCAACTTACCCATATCACTCGACTTTATTATAGCAGGATGCTGCCGTAATTTTAATCCCGCATGCCTCGCTCTAAAAAATTACTAAAATTTTTGTAACATTTTACGGGAAATTATACGTGGCGGGACTTGACAAGGTATATACGATAGTGATATCCTTTATATTTGTAATAATGCCCCAAGTGTTTGTTATTTCTATTTCCCAAACGTAGATATCCGTAATATTGCCGCATGTGCACGTGTGTCTCCGTTCAGAGTGATAGCGTTTAAAATACGAGAATTGCTGCATTTTTCTAAGGAGTGAAGATGGTTTTAGCATCGCCAGTGCCCACACCCGAGTCGAAGACCCCGGTTTCACGCAAATCTTACGCCAAGCTGCCTAACGTCCTGGACGTACCCAATCTGATTAAGGTCCAGCTGGATTCCTTCCAGAGGTTCCAGGAAGAAGGGCTGAAACAGCTGCTGGAAGAGATATCCCCCATCCGAGACCTTACCGGCAACCGACTGGAACTCAGCTTTATCGCTTACGAGTTCCGCGAGCCGCGCCCGGGACATTCCGAGCAGGAATGCCACGAACGGGACCAGACGTTTTCCGCCCCGCTGTACGTTAAAGTACGGCTGCTTGTTAAAGAAACCGGGGAAATTAAAGAACAGGACCTGTTCTTCGGCGATATCCCGTTAATGACCTCCAAAGGCACCTTCATTACCAGCGGCGCCGAACGCGTGGTCGTCAGCCAGCTGCTGCGTTCGCCGGGTGTTTACTTCACCAGCGAAGAAGACCCGGGTTCCGGCCGTGATTTGTGCAACGCGAAATTAATCCCCACCCGCGGGGCATGGCTGGAGTTCGAGACCAGCAACCGGAACGTGATATCGGCTAAAATAGACGGCAAACGTAAGATACCCATCACAACCCTCCTGCGGGCCATCGGCTACGGCAGGGACGAGGAACTGCTCAGCCTTTTTAAAGATGAGGACAAGTCCGATCATAATTATATCATCACGACGATGGACCGCGAACCCCTCATTAGAGATGAGAAAGAGGCGCTGATCGATATCTACAAGAAACTGCATCCCGGCGAGCTTCCCTCCCTTGATAACGCCAGGAAGCTGATAAAGAACCTGTTCTTCGATTCGACCCGCTACGACCTGGGCAAAGTGGGGCGCTACAAGCTGAACAAGCGACTGAACCTCAATGTGAGCCTGAAGGAGCGCACCCTGACCCGTGAAGACATTGTTGAGATAGTGCGACACATCATCATGATTAACAACGGCAAAGACCACGTTGACGATATCGACCATCTCGGCAACCGGCGGGTACGCACCGTCGGCGAACTGGTGCAGACCCAGTTCCGCATCGGCTTCCTGCGCCTGGAACAGGTCGTCAGGGAACGCATGAGCATTATCGGCACCGAGGCGGTTACCCCCAGCGCTCTGGTGAATATCCGCCCCATCGTGGCTGCCGTCAGGGAATTCTTCGGCGGCTCGCAGCTATCGCAGTTCATGGACCAGACCAACCCGCTGGCGGAGCTTACCCACAAGCGCCGGCTTTCAGCCATGGGCCCCGGCGGTCTTTCGCGTGAGCGCGCCGGATTCGAAGTACGTGACGTCCATTTCTCCCACTATGGACGCATCTGCCCCATCGAGACGCCGGAAGGGCCGAACATCGGACTCATCGGCTCTCTGGCTACGTACAGTATTATTAACGAGTACGGGTTTATCGAAACGCCGTACCGTAAGGTTATCAGGGAGATAAGCATCAAGGACAAGCATCTGGTCGGCAGAACGGTCACGGAAGACGTGCTGGGCGAAAAGAAGAGCGTTCTGGTCAAAGCGGATACCTCCATTACCCCGGAGATAGCCGCTAAACTGGCCAAGCTGAAGAGCCGGAAGATAAAGATTGTCCCCTTCGTTTCCGACGAGATTATCTATCTCCCCGCTGACGAGGAAGACAAATACACCATCGCTCAGGCCAACGCCCCCCTCGATGAGAACAACCAGTTCAAAGAAAAGAGGATTGAGGCCAGGCTGGCTGACGGCTACCTTCTGGAAACACCCGATAAAATAGAACTGATGGATGTTTCTCCCAAGCAGGTAGTCAGCGTTGCCACCGCCTTGACGCCCTTCCTGGAGCATAACGACGCCAACCGCGCCCTGATGGGTGCCAACATGCAGCGCCAGGCGGTACCACTGCTGCGGCCCGAGGCGCCGCTGGTAGCCACCGGCATGGAAATGGAGGCTGCCAAGCACAGCCGGCAGGTGGTCTTCGCGCGGAACGCCGGTGTGGTAACCGGGCTCGCCGGTAATATCGACGAAAAATTCAATACGAAGTATCGCATCGTCATTACGCGGGACGACGGCGAAAAGGATACCTACGAACTGATGAAGTTCGTCCGCACCAACCAGGGGACCTGCATCAACCAGCGGCCTCTGGTAAATAAAGGCGACCGCATCGAGGCCGGCCAGCTACTGGCCGATAGCTCAGCCACCGAGAACGGCGAACTGGCGCTGGGGCAGAATGTAACCGTCGCTTTCATGTGCTGGGAAGGCTACAACTTCGAAGACGCCATTATCCTCAGCAGCCGCATGCTCGAGGAAGACATGTTCACCTCCATCCACATCAATAAACACGAGGTGGAAGCCCGCGATACCAAGCTGGGCCCGGAAGAAATCACCCGGGACATACCCAATGTCGGCGAGGAAAGCCTGCGTGAGCTCGATGAAGACGGCATTATCCGCATCGGTGCCGAAGTAAGACCGGATGACACCCTGGTAGGCAAAATTACCCCCAAAGGCGAGACGGAACTATCCGCCGAGGAAAAACTGCTCCGGGCTATCTTCGGTGAGAAGGCCAGGGAAGTCAAAGACACATCTCTGCGGGTTCCTCACGGCGAGTGGGGCAAGGTTATCAATGTAAAAGTATACACGCGCAAGGACAGTCGGGACGGCGGCGACGACCTGCCCGCCGGGGTCAACCAGTGGGTACAGGTCTGGATTGCACAGAAACGCCGGGTATCCGTCGGCGATAAGCTGGCGGGAAGACACGGCAACAAGGGTGTTATTTCCCTCATCGCCCCTAAGGAGGATATGCCCTTCCTGCCCGACGGCACGCCGGTAGATATCATCCTCGACCCCATCGGTGTCCCTTCGCGTATGAATATCGGCCAGGTACTGGAAACCCATCTGGGCTGGGCCGCCCAGATGCTGGGGTTCCGGGCGCTCACCCCGGTCTTTGACGGCGCCGATGATATGGCCATCGAGGATGCTTTATGTAGAGCCTGGATTGCCCAGCAAGCGGGCAGCGTTGACCCTACCCCCGGGAAAGACAAAGCCCCCTATAAACAGGATATCGCCAAGGCCTGGGTCAATGGCCGGGGCTACGATGGCGACGCTGTTTTCGACGAATCACTCCGGGGAAAGGCAAGAGATATCGGATTACGTCTCTGGCTTGAAGAACTGAAGATACCCAGCCGTGACCTCAGTGCGGAGGAACTGGAATCGGTGGTGGAAAAGGTGAACGCCGAGGGGAGGTTCTCGCCGCCCACTTACGGCAAGGCCATCCTGCATGACGGGCGCACCGGCGAACCTTTCGACCAGCCGGTAACCGTCGGTAATATTTACATGATGAAACTTATCCACCTGGTGGAAGATAAGGTACACGCCCGCTCAACCGGCCCTTACTCTTTGATTACGCAGCAGCCGCTGGGCGGTAAAGCACAGTTCGGCGGACAGCGCTTCGGTGAAATGGAGGTCTGGGCACTGGAAGCCTACGGCGCCGCCCATAACCTCCAGGAAATGCTGACGATTAAATCGGACGACGTTACCGGCCGTGCCAAGGCCTACGAGTCCATCATCAAAGGCGATGACATTCTCCAGCCAGGCGTACCGGAATCGTTCAAGGTCCTCGTCAAGGAGCTCCAGAGCCTGGGCCTGGCCCTCGAGGTGATAAACGAAGAAGAGACCAAGATAGCTTCCGCAGAAGAAACGATGGAGGAAGCCTACAAACTGGAGACAGAACTTAAAGAAAGTGAAGAACCACGCTGGAGAGAGGTAGACGAAGATGTTCGAGATTAACGATTTTGATGCCGTCCGTATCTCACTGGCTTCACCGGAGCAGATACGCAGCTGGTCATACGGTGAAGTAACCAAACCGGAGACCATCAATTACCGCACGCTGAAACCGGAACGAGACGGCCTCTTCTGCGAAAGAATTTTCGGTCCGACCAAGGACTTTGAATGTTACTGCGGCAAGTACAAGAGAATCCGCTACAAGGGCGTTATCTGCGATAAGTGCGGCGTCGAAGTTGCCCGCGCCAAGGTGCGCCGCGAACGCATGGGGCACATCGAGCTGGCCTGCCCGGTGAGTCATATCTGGTTTGCCAAGGGCATACCGAGTCGGCTGGGCCTGCTGCTGGACCTGTCGCCGCGCAGTCTGGAACACGTCCTTTACTTTTCCCAGTATATCGTCACTGCAGTAAACGAAGAAGTCCGCCAGGAAGCTATCAGGCAGCTTGAGGAAAGCACGCTCCAGACAATAGAGGAGCGCCAGCAAGCCGTGGAGGCCCAAATTGCCCAGATGGAGCAGGACAAGGCCACCGTGGAGGAAATTAACAAAATCCGCGGTCAGTTCGTCGATGAAAAGAACAAGCTCGAGGAAGCGCTGGCTCTCGAACTGGAAAAGCTCAAGGAACTCCACGTTAAAGAACTGCTTACGGAAAACCAGTACCATGACCTCAAGCAGAAATACGGAAATGTCTTCGAGGCCGGCATGGGCGCCGAGTCAATTCTGCATATCATGAAGAACATCAACCTCGATGAGATACGCAATAACCTGCTGCAGGAGACCCAGTCTTCTTCGGGGCAGCGGCGCAAGAAGGCCAGCAAGCAGTTGAGAGTTGTAGAGGCCTTCCGCAACAGCGGCAACAAGCCGGAGTGGATGATTTTAACCGTTCTGCCGGTTCTGCCGCCCGACCTGAGACCTATGGTGCAGCTGGATGGCGGCAGGTTCGCCACCAGTGACCTTAACGACCTTTACCGGAGAGTCATCAACCGCAATAACCGCCTGCGCCACCTGATAGATATCGGCGCTCCGGAAATCATTATCCGCAACGAGAAGCGCATGCTCCAGGAAGCCGTAGACTCCCTCATCGATAACGGCCGGAGGGGGCGCGCCATTTCCATCAGCGGCAACCATAAACTGAAGTCGCTCTCGGACATGCTTCGCGGCAAGCAGGGACGCTTCCGCCAGAACCTGCTCGGCAAGCGCGTTGACTACAGCGGACGCTCGGTAATCGTCTGCGGCCCCGAACTGAAACTGCACCAGTGCGGTCTACCCAGGCGGATGGCCCTCGAGCTGTTCAAGCCCTTCGTAATGCGCCGCCTGGTAGCGCAGGGCCTTGCCCCCAATATCAAGAGCGCCAGAAGGCTGGTGGAGAGAGCCAAGTCCGAGGTATATGACATCCTGGAGGAGGTCGTCAAGGAGCGGCCGGTATTACTGAACCGGGCCCCTACCCTGCACCGCCTCAGCATCCAGGCCTTCGAGCCTGTGCTAATCGACGGCAGCGCCATCCAGATTCACCCGCTGGTCTGCTCCGCCTTCAATGCCGACTTCGATGGCGACCAGATGGCGGTACATGTGCCGCTGTCCCGGGCCGCCGTCAAGGAGGCCAGGGATATGATGATGAGTCACCACAACATACTGCTGCCCAGCAGCGGCGAGCCCACAGTAACGCCGACCCTGGACATGGTCCTCGGCTGCTACTACCTGACCACAATCCGGCACCAGGGTATAGAGAATGGTAAGCTCTTCGGCAGCTTCGAAGAGGCCAAGCTCGCCTATGAGTTCGGCGTCGTTGACCTGAGAGAAGAGATTAATGTCAGGAACAAAGAAACAGGGGAGAAGCTCAAGACCAGTGTCGGCCGTATCCTCTTTAATGAGGTCCTGCCCGCGGAGCTGGGCTTCTACAATAAAATAATCGATAAGTCCACTCTGAAACAAATAGCCACCCGCTGCTGTAAATTGCTCCTCGACGAAGAGACCGGCAAGGTACTGGACAGCATCAAGAGCCTCGGCTTCCACTATGCCTCCAGGTCCGGGATAACCATCGCCGTGAACGATATCGAGGTCCCGGCGAACAAACCTCAGATGCTGGAAGAAGCCGAAAAAAGGGTTGCCACCATCGAAGACCAGTACCACCGCGGTCTGATTACTGATGAAGAAAGATACAACGGAATCATCGGCGTCTGGATGGAAACAACCGATAATATTACCAATACCATCTCCAATAACCTCGACCGTTACGGCGGCATCTACATGATGGCGACATCAGGAGCCAAGGGTAACATCTCCCAGATACGGCAGATGGCCGGTATGCGAGGGCTGATGACCGACCCCGCTGGCAAGATTATCGAATTCCCCATCAAGTCCAGCCTCCGCGAAGGCCACAGCGTTCTGGAATACTTTATCTCCACCCACGGCGCCCGCAAAGGTCTGGCGGACACGGCGCTGAGGACATCCGATAGCGGTTATCTTACCCGGCGCCTCATCGACGTCGCCCAGGATGTCATTACTTCGCAGCACGACTGCGGCACCATCAACGGCGTCCTGATATCCGAACCGAAAGAAAAGGGTATTTTACCGCCGCTTTCCGAGCGCATAATCGGCAGGATGGCTGCCAGCGATATCGTCCATCCCGAAACCGGTGAAATCATAGTTGCCCAGAATGAAGAAATCGACGAATTAAAGATAGAAAAAATCGTCGCGGCCGGTCTGACCTCGGTCTATGTAAGGTCGCCCCTCACCTGCCAGTCCCGGCGCGGCACCTGCCGGCTCTGCTATGGCCGTGACCTGGCCCGCGGCAAGCTTATCGAACACGACGTGGCTGTGGGCATCATCGCCGCCGAAAGTATCGGCGAACCCGGCACGCAGCTAACCCTGCGCACCTTCCACACCGGCGGCGTGGTCGGACTCGATATTACCAGCGGCCTCCCCAGGGTTGAAGAGCTTTTCGAAGCCAGGACACCCCGGGGTCAGGCGATTACCTCGGAGATAGGCGGGACCGCCGAGGTAACTCAGAACGAGGATGGGAGGAGAATAAAAATCACCAGCACGGAAGTCTACCAGGATGAATACACGCTGCCGGCCGGCTGGAAAGTCATGGTGAAAAACGGCCAGTCTGTAGATATCGGCACGGTGCTGGCAGCTCCGCCACCTGCCAAAACTGCCGAACCGGAGACTGCCACTACCCCGGAGACCCGGTCCATCGTGGCCCGTTTCGCCGGGGAAGCCAACGTTAAAAAGAAGCAACTGGTCATAAGCTATGCCGAGAAAGAGGAGCGGGAATACATTATTTCGTCTACCGCCAGTATCTGGGTGCAGACCGGCGACGAAGTGAAAGCCGGCCGGCAGCTGACTGACGGTTCCACCAACCCGCACGACATACTGCGCATACTGGGTAAGGAAGCCGTGCAGCAGTACCTGGTCGACGAGGTGCAGAAGGTGTACCGCTCCCAGGGCGTGAATATTAACGACAAGCACATTGAGATTATCGTCCACCAGATGCTGACCAAGGTCCGCATCGATTCCGCCGGCGATACCGACCTGGTGCCCGACGAGCTCGTTGACAAGTTCACCTATGAAGATACCAATGCCAAGGTACTGGCTGAAGGCGGTGAACCGGCTACGGCGCATACTGTCCTGCTGGGCATAACCAGGGCCTCGCTCAGTACCGATAGCTGGCTGGCCGCCGCCTCCTTCCAGGAGACCACCAGAATCCTTACCGAAGCTGCGGCCAACGGAAGGATAGATAGATTAGTCGGCCTCAAGGAAAACGTGATTATCGGCAAGCTGATTCCGGCCCGCTACCTGGCGGAAGAAGAGGTAGCCGAACTGACTTCCGGCGAGGAAAAAGACGAAGCGATGAGATTACTGGCCAGCCTGGGCTTACCGGAAGAAGAAGGTATGGCAACCGGTGAAGGAGCGATCGGTGAAGAAGGCGGAGGAGAGGAAATACCGGACCTGCTGGATAACGAAGAGGAAGTTGCCGAAGCTCCGGAAGTCGACACAGCCGTTGAGGAAGACGGGGAAGAAACTGCCTGACGTTCCTTTCACCGCAGTCCATTGAGGGGGTGAGACAATAGCTCGCATTATATCGGGTAAGCCCAGCGCCGAGGACGCGCCGCTCGATACCAGTCTTAGACCCCGGTGCCTGGCCGACTTTATCGGACAGGAAAAGACGAAGGAAAACCTCAAAATCGCTATCGACGCCGCCAGAGGCCGGGGTGAATCTATCGACCATGTCCTTTTTTACGGTCCGCCCGGCCTGGGCAAGACCTGCCTTGCCAATATCATCGCTGCCGAGGTAGGCGTCAATATCAAGACTACATCCGGCCCCGCCATCGAGCGTACCGGCGATTTAGCCGCTATCCTGACCAACCTTAAAAGCCACGATATCCTCTTCATCGATGAAATCCACCGCCTCAACCGGACGGTAGAAGAGATACTCTACCCCGCCCTGGAAGACTATGCCCTGGATATCATCATCGGCAAAGGGCCCGGCGCCAAAAGCCTGAGATTGAACCTCCCCGCCTTCGCCTTAATTGGAGCTACGACCCGCTACGCCCTGCTCAGTCCACCCTTGAGGGACAGGTTCGGCTCTGTATACCGCCTTGATTTCTATGACCAGACCTCGCTGGAGAAAATAGTGGAACGCTCCACCCGCATCCTCCAGGTGAAGGCGGACGAGGAAGGGCTGAAAGAAATAGCCCGCCGAGCCCGGGGCACGCCGCGCGTGGCTAACCGCCTGCTCAAGCGGGTCAGGGATTACGCCCAGGTCAAGGCCGACGGCACCATCACGCAGGAAGTGGCCAGAGCCGCCCTTTCCAAACTCGGGGTAGACCTTATCGGGCTGGACGAGATTGACCACAAGGTGCTGCACACCATCATCGAGAAGTTTAACGGCGGGCCGGTAGGACTGGACACCATCGCCGCTTCCATCAGTGAAGAGGCAGACACCATCACGGACGTTTACGAGCCCTTCCTCATGCAGCTGGGCTTTCTGGAGAGGACGCCGCGGGGCCGGATGGCTACCCGCCTGGCCTACGAGCACCTCGGTTTGCCCTACAATAAAAAACCCCCGCAGGGAACGCTGCTTTAAAAGCAGATTAAAACATCACCAGAGATTGGCCACCGCGGGCACGCTGGCGCGGTCATGAAGGTGAATAGCATCCTTGGTACAGCTTGCCCGGCAGATGCCGCAACCATAGCACCGTCCTATGTCAATAAAGGCTTTTTTATTGCCGGCACTGTAGCCGATAGCCCCGAACTGGCAGACACGCATACAGGCCCGGCAGCCGTTGCATAATTCCGGGTTTAACTCTGCTACATATTCGGCACGGAACATCATGGGCGTACCTTTTACTAACGTAGCCTGCATGGCACCGCAATCCGACCGGTCGCAATTACATATCCCGACGATGAACGGGGTAAGCTGCGTCCAGACGGAGTGGCAGAGACCCTCTTTCTCGTGCTCCCGAAAACGCTCCAACGCCTCTTCTTTACTCACCTTTTCCAATCCCAACGTCTCGGCACCGGAAAGAAACCCTGAACCAGGTTGATTTACTACTTTTTGCGCCTCTTCCCCTTGCGGTATCACGCTTATTCCGTAGCAGTAGCGCTGCTCTTTAACATTCTTTGTTTTGCGGCAGATACAATCCAGGCGAACCACGTTATTGACAAAGCCGAAGATTTGTTCCACATCCTCAATCGGTAGTACCTGACCGAAATGCATATTCCTGACACGCTCCGATACACGAGGTTCCTGTATAGCTCTCACGAAAAACGGCGCTTTCTTCAATTCTTCCAGTCTCTTTAAATCCCTGCCCAAAACATTCATATCAAAAACCCGACGCTTCATGAGGTCGCTCTGTAAATCCTGCGAGTAATTCTTGGCCTGTAAATACCATTTCTTGCCTTCGCCATGTTTATGACAGAACTCGCACATTATTAACTTCCTCCTCTTCTTTCATTTACCCAACACTTTACCCGTACAGTTACCTGCATTATAGTCCTTATCGAATAATTGTCAATATTCAGATAACCTGCTTATTAACTTAAAAATAATGTAATATATACTTGACATTTAGTATTTTATGTTTTACAATATGTACTGTATAGATTACTGAAGAGGAGGAAAAAAATGGCACCATTACAAAAAAGGGCATGGTGGGGACTGGGGGTAGGGCTTGTCTTTGCCCTGGCTTTTCTGCTGGTCTTTATTCTGATGGGTGGCATCGAGACCTTCGACGAAGACCAGGGATTCCGGATAATCATCGACGTGCTCTGGGTGGGCGGCCTGGTTGCCAACCTCGCCATCGTGAACCTGGCCCTGCGTAAACCCGGTATGGCCGACGAACGGGATTTAAGAATAGTCGAAAGGGCACCCCGTATCCAGTGGCTGGCGGTTGTCGTAACACTGGTGGCCTGGACTATCGCTCTTAACGAAGTCTACAGCGATACCGGCCAGATACCCGCCTTATTTATGTACGTGATATTCATGTCGGTTCTTATTGTCAGCACGCTTGCCCAGTGTCTGGGAATTCTCATCGGCTACTGGATGAGCCGATAACATTAAGTAAGGAGGTAGATTCACATGACCATAAGTCAAAAAACCGCCTGGGCGCAGCTGGGGATATTCGGGGCTCTGGTCATCAGCTGGGTGGTACTGTTTTCGATTAAGGGAACCGTTTTCTACTGGCAGGACGACGCCATGAAAATGACCTTCTACTGGTTCTGCGCCGCCGCCTTTGCCGCGCTGGTCGTCATGAACGTAGTCGCCACTATTCTGAAAAGCCGTCTGAAAGCCGTCACCGACGAGCGGGACAGTTCGATATTCCGCAAGGCTTCGCTCTGGGCAACGGGAACTTCATATACTGTTGTCGTCGCTTTACTGCTCGTCTTAGCCATCACCTACATGGACAGCGGCAGCGAGACCATTCCCGTTTACTTCCCCCTGTTTATCGTTATCGTCGGCGGGGTGACGCTGACACTTACGCAGGCCATCACGGCGTTGCTGCTGTACGGTCGAAAGGTAAACCATGAGTAGAACCAGGATAAACAACAGTATCAGGAGACTGCGTTTCGACCATAATGAAATGACGCAGGAGGAGCTGGCGAGCCGCGTCGGCTGTACGCGGCAGACTATCATCGCCCTGGAGCAGGGCAAGTACGTGCCGTCCATTGAGCTGGCCTTCAAGATTGCCCGCGCTTTCGGCGCGACGCTGGAAGAGGTCTTCCAGTACGAGGAGTAAAGGAGGTAAATTATGAGCGTTAAAACACTCAGATTATACAGAGCTATTGTCGTTATTATAGTAGCTATTTTGGTAGGTTGGTCAGTAGCCAGCGGTAATGCATGGATACCGGTCCCTACCGTGATAGGGGGCATCGTGATATTATTTCTTCTCAAGAGAAGATTGAAGGAAGTCGTCGTCGACGAGAGGATTTTCAGCATCGCTGATAAAGCCGCCATGCTCGCCTTTCGTGTCTTCGCTATCCTGGCAGCCACGACAGGAGCTACACT
>DATLAD010000098.1:0-11468 GCA_035527575.1 Dehalococcoidales bacterium | reverse complement strand
CGAGCGGGCCGCTGGAAGACTGTCCTGTGCCGGTGATGTAAACCGGTTTGCTCGTGAGCTTTTTGGCGACCTCTTCCGAGGCCAGCACCACGGCGGCGGCGCCGTCGGAGAACGGACAGCAGTCATGCAGGGTGAGCGGCGTGGCTACTACGAAGCTGCCGAGCACCTTCTCGATGGGCATGTCGGCGTTCTTGCCGAAGAACTGCGCCTTGGGATTGACGGCACCGTGCTTATAGGACTGTATGGAAACACGGGCCATCTGCTCCCGCAACTTTTGCAGCGGGATTTTATAGGTATCTGCGTAAAGATGGGTCAGCATGGCGAAAACGGCCGGGAAGGTAATACCGGAGGGATATTCGTAGCGGGCGTCGCTGAACATGGCGAAGGTCCTGGTCGCCAGGCCGGTGCCCATCGTGGCCGCCCTCTCGACACCCCCCGCCAGGACGATATCGTAATAGCCGGAGGCCACCCACATGAAGGCGTCCCGTATCGCCATGCTGGCCGAGGCGCAGGCGCCTTCGTAGCGATTTGCCGGCACGTACAGGCAGCCGATGCTCTCGGCGGCGAAGGACTGCACCATGCCCTGCCCCTCGGCGAAATCGCCCAGCACGTTGCCGACGAACAGCGCCTTGATATCTTTCGGTTTCAGGTTCGATTCCGTAATGGCTTCCATGGCGGCTTCGGCGAACAGTTCAACCCCCGTCTTTCCCTGCGGGCCGCTGAATTTCGTCTCGCCCACGCCGACCACAGCTACTTTTTTCATAACAGACCTCCAGTTAGGGTTACAGGCCGAGAAATTTCTATTGCCTGTGATTAATTATACGGGGTTGAGACCGAATCTTGCAAAACGGCGTCGTATTATTCATAATTGTAGCTGCGCATAGAGTAATTTTAGTATCGGGGGGTTAAATTACATGACGACGTTAAGTGAGTTCAACCGTTACGGGGAAGACCTTGAAAGATTATTGATATTAAGGACTTCTCCCATCGCCGTGAAAATGCTGGAGAAGGAAGCGGATATCCCCGCGGGTGCAATAAGGCCGAAGAAAGACCGGGGTATCCATATCGCCCAGTGCCAGGCCTTCGCCTTGTCCCGGCGCCAGAAAGAGACGGTGGCCATGCTGAAGGAGGATAACTGGTGCTTCGCCGCGCTCATTGCCTACGGACTGGTGGATAAACCGGACGACCCCCGGTTTCAGCGGTTTGTGTCTTTCCCCACCTTCGAGAGGGATAAGTATATCGGCATCGTCTCCGCCCCCCTGAGGACGGCCAATTTCGAGCCTGATATCGTGGTTATCTATTCCAACACAGCCCAACTGAGAAATTTGCTGACTTCGACGCATTTTATCAGTGAGGAGGCCAGGGTGAACTCTCACTTCTTCCCCCCGGCCTGCGCTTACCAGATTGTGCCGGTAATGGCGGACGGCCAGTTAATGGTTACCCTGCCCGACCCCGGCGATTATGCCCGGGCACTGGCCGGAGAAGACGAGATTATCCTCTCCGTGCCCGGGGACAGGATGGGAGGACTGGTGGAAGCGCTCAAGCAGTTCGAGCAGGGAGATTTTGGATATGCCCGCGCCGGTATGTATATGCTGCACGATTTCCCCCAGCCCCCGATGTATCAGACGTTCTTTAAACGGTGGGGACTGTACGATGAGGGGACGGACAAGGGCGGTAAAAAGTAAACGATAACTGGTGCCCGAATTAAAAAAAGGAGGAAAGACCATGTCGGTAGAAAAGAACAAGGCAATGGTACGCCGCGTTATAGAAGAGGCAGTCAATAAGGGGAACCTGGCGGTAATAGACGATATTATGGCTCCCAACTATGTCTACCATTTCCCCGGGATGGAGGTCAAAGGCCCGGAGGGTTTCCGTCAGTTCGCCACCATGATGCGCACCGCTTTCCCGGACCTTAATGCTTCCATCGACGAGATAATCGGCGAAGGGAACCTGGTGGCAGCCAGGGTGACCTTGCGGGGCACGCTAAAAGGTGCATTTATGGGCATGGCCCCGACGGGCAGGAAAATGGAATTTCCGGAGGCGGTCTTCGTCTACTTCGAGGGTGGTAAAGAAGTTGAAGCCTGGCCCTATGCAGATACTCAAAACATGTTTAAGCAGTTAGGCCTCAAACCTCCGGCGTAGCCGGGTTGAGGACGGTTCCTTACCCCTCGTCCCTTCCCTTGATATCTTTTCCCACCCGCGCCGCCCTCGCGGCATCCGCTGCTTATCCCCTGGCGGATATACGCCCCACCCCATGAGGGGGGAGTTCTAGAGGGGCGTCAGCCCCTCTTTCTAATTTTCCCCCTCTCCTTCATATTGCCTCGTAAGGAGAGGGGGACCAAGGGGGTGAGGTTAAGATGGGGTGAGGTTAAGATGGGTTGTGGTGGGCTCTCTAGCGCAGGCGGGTGACGGCCACGTAAATCCCTATTGCAATAGCGCCCAGCGTGAAGAGGACTTCAAAACCGCCGAATGAGACAAAACCGAACCTGAACAGGTTCACGGCATAGGTCACGCCGTAGCTGATGACCATGCCCAGGCTGCCTATCACCGCCAGCCAGGTCCCCCGCTTGCGGTTGACCGAGAGGCTGACAACCTCGCCGATGGCGTAACCGATGCCGGCACCGATTATCAGGGTGAAGAAGCGGAAGGGTAAAAAACTCTCGATTATTCCCCACACCACCCCGATAACTATCGCCATCCCCAGCGCCGTGCCGGCGGCACGGAGATAGTACCCGCCGGAGATGCGGTAGGTGGGCAGTTTATAGAGCCTGGCGCAGTCCGGGCACCTGGCCCCTACCGGCGTCTGCACCATGCATCTGGGGCATATCGGCTTGCCGCACTTGCCGCACCGCAGGGCTGTCTCCACGTCCGGGTGCCTGGCGCATCTCATTGTTTCCGGCCCGGTCATTCCGTTTTTTCCTTTTTAGGAACGTGTTTCCGGTGTACCCAGACTGTCCTGTCGGCAATATCACGGTCGAAAAGTAATCTATTTAAAAGCAGACGCCCCATTCCGACGCTCCTGGATTCGGTCGTAGGCTGCGCGGTGAGTCGCTTGATAATTATTATCAAAGCCATGGCCAGAAATCCCATCGTTACAGACAGGGGTTCCCGGGAAATCGCGCTGGCTATAGGCAGTATTACCATTCCGGTGAGTATCGGCACCGGTGTCCGGCGTGTGAAGGCGGCGACGGCAGCGCCGATAGCAAAGAAGGCTATAGTCGCCCAGGGCGTTATATCATTTATCAAAGGCAGTATGATGATTATACCCAGGCTTGTCGCGATACCCCGGCCTCCGTGAAAGCGTAGAAAGACCGGCCAGTTATGACCGACGACCGCCGCCAGGCCGACCGCCAGTTGCTGCCCGGCATCCAGCCCTAGTCTCAAGGCTATTAATACCATCAACATACCTTTGAAAAAGTCGAAAATGCCCATTATCAGGCCGAGCTTCCGGGATGTCGTCCGCCACAGGTTGCCGCCTCCTACCTGCTGCGTGCCGTGTTCCCTGAGGTCTATCCCGCGCGACCGCGCAACAAGGTATGAAGACGGTATTGAGCCGACGAGATAAGAGCATACTATTAATACAATCCAGACAGTCATGAAGCTCCTTAACTTTTCATCTTCACTTCTTTAAGTTTACCTTTATCATAAGTGAAAAAGCGATTACATTTATTACATTTTAACAGAAATGATTCCGCATCGTAATAGAGAGCCGGTTTTTCTTCATATAGTGGATTTGTAGAACACTTGGGACAAGGAGTATCAGTTAATGTTGACTCAATTATTTCATAAAATTTTTGCGTGTGTGATGCCAGCGAACACTTCCAATAATTTTCCTCTATTTTATATATCAATGTAAGTGATTCGTGTTTAGGACAGCACAAGGTGTGCTTTCCGCATTTCCAACAAGTAGGCTTCTGTGGATTTGGGTTTGGATTTAGTGCGCCACATTTTGCGTCCCGGCATTTGGCCATTATCCCATCTTTTTCAACAAGCCGTATCGTGTTGACAATTCTTGTCAGGTATTTTTTACTTTCCTTTTCTCTGGACCACCAACCTACTATTTCAATTAATCTATCAAACGATGCACAATTGGATTGAAGTTTTCCGGATGGACACAAAAATGGTTCATTAGTATAGAATTTTCTACACCATGAACATTGGGATGTTTGAAATAAAGTCAAAATTTTTTGATGACTATCAAGTTGGTCTGCCATTGTTATCGCCCTTTATGTAGCGATTGATTATTCAAGTTCAAGTTTATATGATATAAACTTTTTGATACTTCTGCATATTATCGTTTAACACGTCTTTGGGCCATAGCTATAAGCCGTTCCGCCGCTTCTAGGGGCACCTCCACGCCACCGAGCATGACTTCGCTGCTGTCACCGATGCCGTGGTAGTCGGTGCCGCCGGTGGCGATAAGTCCGTATTTTTCCGCCAGACCGAGCGTAGCCCTGGTCTGTTCTTCCGTATTGTCCTTGTAATAGGCCTCGATGCCGACCAGCCCGGCGGCTTTCAGCTTTATTATCATGGCCTCCGGCTCTTTGACGGTGAACGGGTGCGCCAGCACGGGCAGTCCTCTGGAACGCAGTATTAGTTCTACCGCTTCTTCCGGCGTCATCTTCTCGCGCCCGACGTAGGCCGGGCCGCCGTGGCCGATGTATTTATCGAAAGCCTCTTCGAACCTGGCGATATAGCCTTTCTCCAGCATCGCTTGGGCGATGTGCGGGCGCCCGATAGAGCCGTCGCCGGCAATTTCCTGCACCCGCTGCCAGTCGATATCGATGCCCAAATCAGCCAGTTTGACGACCATCCCCCGCGCCCTTCCCTGCCGGGAATTGCGGAACCTCTCCAGGGCCGAGCCCAGCTCCCGGCTGGCGTAGTCGATGAAGTAACCGAGGACATGGGCTTCGCCATCGGCTAAATCGGTGCTGATTTCGACGCCGGGAATGAGTTTAAGGTCGGGGAAAGCTCCGGAGGCCTCAGTTGCCGGTGGAATTCCGTCCACGGTGTCGTGGTCGGTCAGGGCAATGACCTTCAGGCCGAGCTCCGCCGCCTTGCCGACGATGGCTGCGGGACTGAACTTACCGTCGGAGGCGGTAGAGTGAATATGCAGGTCAACCTGGCTCACGGCGCTGCCATCTCTCGTTGAATGCGCTCAATGCCGGTAGCTTTGCCGCTGGTTTCATCCACATCGACGATAATGGCATTGAGTACCGGCTTCCCTTTACCTACCGAAAGGTGGTGGGGCATCTGGGTGAGGAAACGCTGGATTACGGCATCGGCATCATCGCCGATAATCGAATCCTCCGGCCCGGTCATGCCGATATCGGTAACGTAAGCGGTGCCTCCCGGCAGTATCTTCGTATCGATGGTGCCGACGTGGGTATGGGTGCCGAGGACGGCGCTGACCCGCCCGTCCAGATAGCGCCCCATGGCCACCTTCTCCGAGGTCGCCTCGGCATGGAAGTCCACGATGATAACCTTCGGTTTGGGGTCGAGGTCTTCCAGCAGACTGTCCATAGCCCGGAAGGGGCAGTCGCAGTTGTTCATAAAGGTCCGTCCCATCAGATTTACCACCAGGGTCTTGCCGGCGAGCAGGTAGCCCCGCCCCGGTACCCCGGACGGGTAGTTCAACGGGCGCAGGATGGGCATATTGCCGTCGAGATAGGGTATAATTTCCTTCTGGGCCCAGATGTGATTACCGGAAGTGAGCACGTCGATACCGTCGTCCAGCAATTCATGTGCCGTGCTTACGGTCAGACCGAAACCACCGGCGGCATTCTCGCCGTTGGCGATTACCAGGTTTATGCTGTGTTGCTTGCGCAGGCCGCGTACGAACTTGTGTACCGCCTGCCGTCCCGGCCGGCCAACTATATCGCCTATGGCTAATATTTTCATTGTCCCTCGATAAGGAGTCGGCTATTTCCCGGGTAAAAGCCCGCTTTATTTAGCGTAGTCTACAGCCCTGGTCTCCCTGATGACGGTGACTTTTATCTGCCCCGGGTAGTCGAGTGTCTCTTCCACCTTCTTCACGATGTCTCGCGCCAGTCTCATGGCCCCCAAATCGTCGATGGTTTCCGGTTTGACCAGTATGCGCACTTCACGCCCGGCCTGGATGGCGAAGGACTTCTCGACTCCCTTAAAGCTATCGGCAATGTCTTCCAGCGCCTTGAGGCGTTTCAGGTAGCTTTCCAGCGACTCACGCCGCGCGCCGGGTCGGGCGCTGCTGATGGCGTCCGCCGCCGAGGCGATATAGCCCCAGATGCTGGTATTGCTGGTCTCCAGGTGGTGCTCGGAGACGCCCTTGAGCACCTCGGGCGATTTTTCCCACTGCTTGACGAGGTCGGCGCCGATGGCGGCATGGGTCCCTTCCACCTCCCGGTCCACGGACTTACCGATATCGTGCAGCAGTCCGACCTTCTTGGCGATGGTGACATTGGCCCCCAGCTCGGCGGCAATCATTCCGGCCAGATAAGCAACCTCGGTGCTGTGTTCCAGAGCGTTCTGTCCGTAGCTGGTGCGGAACTTGAGTCGGCCCAGCAGCTTTATCAGCTCGGGGTGCAGCTGGACTCCCAACTTCAGGGCTGCCTGCTCGCCGGCGTTCTGGATATCGGCATTCACCTCTTCTTTTGCCTTGACGGCCATTTCTTCAATGCGAGCCGGATGGATACGGCCGTCGAGGATAAGTCGGTTCAGGGCGACGCGGGCAATCTCCCGGCGGACGGGGTCGAAGCTGGATATCGTTACCGCTTCCGGGGTGTCGTCGATAATAAGGTCGACGCCAGTGGCCTGCTCCAATGCCCTGATGTTGCGGCCCTCCCTCCCGATGAGCCTCCCTTTCATCTCATCGTTGGGAAGGGGGACTACCGAGACGGTGGTCTCCGCGACGATTTCCGAAGCGCTGCGTTGTATGGCCGAGGCCAGTATCTCCTGGGCTTTCACGTCGGCCTCTTCTTTCAGCTTGATTTCCCACTGGTGGAGGCGCTTGGAGGCTTCCTGCTGCATCTCTACCTCCATCGCGTCGAGCAATGTTTGTCTTGCCTCCGCGCTGGACATTCCGGAAATAAGCTCCAGCTGCTTCAACTGCTTGTCTTTGAGCTCTCCGAGCTGGTTCCGGGTCGATTCTATTTCCTTTTCTTTGTTGATCAGATTGCGATCGCGCTGTTCTACGCCCTCAAGCTTGCGGTCGAGAGTCTCCTGTTTTTGGTTAAGCCTGTTTTCCTGTTTTTGCAGCTCGGAGCGCCGCTCGCGGTAATCGCTGTCGGCCGATACTTTGATACGCTTGGCTTCTTCCTGGGCTTCTTGCACAATATTCTTGGATTCGTTCCTGGCTTCGGCGACCATCTTGCCTGCTTTTCTTTCGGCAATGCGCAGTTGACGGTTGAAGATAAGACGGCGTGAAAGGAAAGCCGCCATGCCGCCCAGTACGACACCAATGATAAGTATGAAGAAGAGAGCAATTAACTCTATAGTGCCTAATACCATTTTAACCTCCCCCCTTTCTTTAATAGATTAATTATTACCATAAGGTTTTAACCGTGATTTCGAATATTATAATTTATCTGGTAACTCCCACGTACTCTTTCCAGACCCTGGCTACCGTCTCGTTGATGATATCATAGTCGAAACCCCTCCGTCCCAGGTATTCGCCCAGCCGGCGGCGGAATAACTGGTAGTCGGACGGGGACAGGCGGCGGACTTTACCGAGGGCCGCCCGGTAAGCGCTGTCGCTGTCATCAACCTCGCTGACGACCAGCTCTATAATCTCGCTGTCCAGTCCCTTTCTCTGCAGTTCCAGCTTCGTCAGCCGCCGACTACGCGGGCTGAACGACTCCCGGTTGTCTTTCCAGAACCGGGCGAAGGCGGTGTCATCCACCAGTCCCTGCTCTTTCAGCCTGGCGAGCGCCTTCTCGGTGTGGGCATCGTCGAACCCGTGCTTCCGGAGCCTCTGCCTTATTTCAGCCTCGCTGCGAGGTCGGTAGCCGAGGTAGCGGATGGCCGCATTCAGACAGCGCTGGTAGCGGTCTCCCCCGGTCAGTTCCTCCAAGTCGGCCTCGGATAGTTCCTGTCCGACCTTCAGGGCTTCTTTCAGGGCTACTTCCGCCAGCAGGCTGAAGGCGAACTTGCCGTCCAGGTAAACGTTCACCCGCTTTTCGCGGCTCTTTCCTGCTATCAGTCTGGTTATTTTGCTCATTACTGCCGGGTCCCGTTTAAAAACATATAAGGCTGAAGCTTGTGCCTCAGCCTTATTTTTAACCCTCTGCCGCCTGATGGACTTATCCCGGTAAATGACTCTTATTCTTCATCAGGCGGTGTGGCGACGTGGCTAGTGCTGGCTGAGGCCCTGATCCGCTCTTCAATTTCCTGGGCAAGCTCGGGATTTTTCCTGAGGTATTGTTTGGCGCTTTCCCGGCCCTGCCCGAGGCGGATGTCACCGTAGGAGAAAAAGGCTCCGGCTTTACTCATCAGCCCTAGCTCTAAACCAATATCAAGGAGATTGCCTTCTTTGCTTATGCCGTGGTCGAACATGATGTCGAACTCGGCGGTGCGGAAAGGAGGGGCAACCTTATTCTTAACTACCTTAGCTTTAATGTGACTGCCTATTGCTTCGTTTCCCTGCTTGATGGTCTCGGCACGCCTCAGCTCGATTCTCGTCGAGCTGTAGAACTTCAGTGCTCTGCCCCCGGTAGTCACCTCAGGATTACCGAAGACGATACCGACCTTCTCTCGCAGCTGGTTGATGAAGATTACCGCTGTCCCGGACCGCCCGATGGCAGCGGCAAGTTTCCTCAAGGCCTGTGACATAAGACGGGCCTGCAGGCCCATCTGCGGGTCTCCCATATCCCCCTCGATTTCAGCCCGGGGAACCAGAGCGGCGACGCTATCAATAATTATCGCATCAACGGCGCTGCTCCTTACCAGCGCTTCGCAAATCTCCAGGGCCTGCTCGCCGGTATCCGGTTGTGAGATAAGCAGTTCGTTAATATTGACACCGCAATTGGCAGCATAAGAGGGGTCCAGGGCATGCTCCGCATCAATATAGGCAACCGTACCTCCTCTTTTTTGTGCTTCGGCGATTATATGCTGGGCTAAGGTAGTTTTTCCGGATGACTCCGGTCCGAATATTTCCGTGATACGCCCTCTGGGTATCCCTCCGATACCCAGGGCCAGGTCTAAAGCCAGGGAGCCGGTTGGAATAGCGGCTATTTGCGGCAGTGCGGCGGACTCCCCCAACTTCATGATGGAGCCCTTGCCGAACCGCTTTTCTATCTGGCCGATAGCAAGTTCCAGTGCTTTTTCCCTCTCCGTGGTCATCTTTCGCCTCACCCAGATAATAGCACAACAGTTTCACCAAAACAAGTAGCCGGGCGGAGATTCTTTGACGACCTAAAATTATCTTTACCTTATCCCTGGCCCTTTTCAACCAGAAACATCGCCTTAAGCTCGGTTACTCTCATTGTGGGGCGTCTAAGAGGGGCGGCAGCCCCTCTTTCTGCTATTCCCCCTCTCCAAACATGATTATCTGAGGATTTCTTCAATCTTACTGATTGGAGAGGGGGTTAGGGGGTGAGGTATGCCAGAGCAAGCCTCTAGTTTTTCTCTGCTTGACATCGTGAACACGGAATTGTTACACTTTTCTTGTTTCCCTCGGAATACATAACACGAGAAACGTAAGGTTATCGCTGTGAAAAAAATCGGCATCCTCTATCACCCCAAGGTTGAAGCTACCCGGACCAAAGCCAGGGAGCTGGAACGTTTCTTAAAGTCGAAGGGCGTTTCCGTCTGGGTGTGTTCCGCCTGGGACAGGGAGAAGGCTTGCGACCGCCTGGATGGTACCGACCTGCTCCTTACGGTAGGCGGCGATGGTACGATACTGCGGGCGGTCCAGGCGGTTATTCCGGGGAAGACCCCGATTACCGGTATAAACCTGGGCAAGCTGGGTTTTATGACCGAGCTCGATGCGGACGAAGCTCAGAAAAAGCTGCCTTCGTTAATCGATGCCAAGGGCTGGATTGACGAAAGGGCGATGCTTCAGGCGGAAGTGTCTGCCTCCGGCCGGGAGCCCCGCATATTCCACGCCCTGAACGATATCGTGGTGGCGCGGGGGGAAATCGCCCGGTTAATCAGGGTCGAAGCCAGCATTGACGGCCAGCATCTGACCACCTACAAGACCGACGGCGTCATTGCGGCGACGGCTACCGGCAGCACCGGCTACGCGCTGGCTGCCCGCGGCCCCATTCTCTATCCGCAGTCGCGGGACTTCCTGCTGGTGCCGATAGCTCCTCACCTCAGTTCGGCTTACCCCCTGGTGTTACCGGAAACGGCCGTGATTACACTGCAATTAAACACGTATCATGCAGCCACGCTGAGTGTGGACGGGCATATAAATCTATCATTGGAAAACGGTGATACGGTTATCATAAGGCGGAGTCCCCATGTGGCCAGATTTTTAAGAATTCGTCCCAGGGAGTCATTCTATAGCTCTCTTGAGGATAAGTTGAAAGGAAAACAAGGTGAGTCAGGTAGAAAAAGTTAAAATCCCGGATATACCACAGATACATAAATTGATTAACGACTATGCCAAAGATGGCGAGATGCTGGCGCGGCCGCTGAGCGAGCTGTATGAGGACATCCGCGACTATTTTGTCATCAAAGAGGGGGAGAGAGTGGTTGCCTGCGCGGCGCTGCATGTCAGCTGGTCGGACCTCGCCGAAATAAGGTCGGTGGCCGTGGCTAAGGACAGCACGAGGAAAGGCATGGGCGCCAGCCTGGTGAAAGCTTGCCTTGAGGAGGCGAAGTCGCTCGGCATCAAGACTGTCTTCTGCTTTACCTACCAGCCGGAATTCTTCAAGCGGCACAAGTTTGTCGATATCGACAAGATGGAGCTGCCGCGCAAGGTCTGGACCGATTGCTTTCGCTGTCCCAAGTTCCCCAACTGCGACGAGACCGCGCTGATTTTCCAGGCCGGGGAGACGACCTAGATTGGCCGAGGAAACGCTTTCCACCCGGGTTGTCTTCGAAGGTCGTGCCGTAAAGCTGCGTGTCGATACGGTGCGGACGGCCGACGGACGTAGAAGCACGCGGGAGATTGTCGAGCATGCCGCCTGTATTTCCGTCGTTGCCGTGGATGACGATGATAATATCCTGCTGGTCAGGCAGTTCCGCCAGGCGATAGATAAAGAGCTTTTAGAGATACCGGCCGGCGGCATCGATGAAGGTGAAAGTTCCGGGGAAGCGGTAATACGTGAGATGCGTGAGGAGACCGGTTTCCGCCCCGGGAAGGTGGAAAGACTGTGTGGTTTCTATTCTACGCCGGGTTTCTGTAACGAGTATCTGCATCTTTACCTGGCGACGGACCTGACGCCGGCCCCGCTCTCCGCCGAAGATACCCCCGGGATTGAAGTGGTGCGCGTGCCGATTACGCAGGCCCCCGAACTCATTAATTCAGGTAAAATTGAGGACTC
>DATLAD010000097.1:0-2635 GCA_035527575.1 Dehalococcoidales bacterium | reverse complement strand
CAGCCTGGATGAAATGGTCGGGAGGCCGGTGTCCGACCTGTACGCCGATACGACCAGCGGCAAGGCCAGGGCACAGGAAGTATTTAAGAGGTTCCTGGCTGGCGAAGAAATCCGTGTCGAGGAGATGGAGATGCGCCGGTCCGATGGCAGCAGCGTCTGGGTAAACCTTTCGGTGCGTCCGATACGTGATAATAAAGGACGCATCGTAGCCAGCCGGTCGGAGATAGTGGACATTACCGAGCATAAAAAACTCGACGAGCTTAAAGACGACTTCATCGGTCTCGTCTCCCATGAGCTGCGCAGTCCCATGACCGTAATTACCGGGGCTATCAATACAGCCCTGACCGAAGCGGAACGGCTGTCTCCGGAAGAGACCCGCCAGCTGCTCAAAGATGCATCCATTGAGGCAGAACTGCTTTCCAATTTGCTGGCGAACCTCCTGGATCTGTCCAGGATTCAGGCCAACCGCCTGTCACTTTATGCCGAAGAAATCAACGTCAGAAAATCAGTACAGTTCGCCATTAACGAAGTAAAGCGTCAAACTTCATCGCATCAGTTCGTGGTGGACCTGCCGAAGGATATCCCACCTGTCTATGCCGATGAATTAAGGCTGGAAAGAATCCTTTACAATCTCCTGGAAAACGCCGTGAGGTACTCGCCGACGGGCAGCCGGATACGGGTGTCCGCCCGGCCTGATGGTGAACACCTGGTCATCGGCGTCAGTGACAGCGGGCCCGGCATAACTCCCTCCGACCAGGGCAAGCTCTTCGAGCCTTTCCAGCGCCTCGAAGAGTCCCGGTCCGGGCGCACCAGAGGCGTGGGGCTGGGACTACTGGTGTGCCGCCGCCTGGTGGAAGCGCACGGCGGCCGGATATGGGTGGAGTCGGAGCCCGGGCATGGTTCCACGTTCTTTTTCACCATGCCCCTGAGCTATAGCCGGTAGGGCTTTGTCCCTAATGACATAACTCTGTAACTTTTTCCTCCCCCGTTATGTGACTTTAGTCTTTGCATGGTCTGTATAATAGTGGTTCAATATAGTCGGTCGGATTTTTAGAGAACTAAAAAGGAGGAAGCGGACATGGTAAAAAACAGTGGGAACATGAAACCGAGAGAAATAAAGAAAGACATCTACTGTGTCGGCGCCATCGACTGGGACAGACGTTTGTTCGATTCCCTGATACCCCTCCCCGACGGCACGAGCTACAACTCTTATCTGGTCAAGGGCAGCCAGAAGACAGCCCTGATTGATACCGTAGACCCGCCGATGCAGGATGTGCTGCTCGATAACCTGGACCGGCTGGGCGTTAAAAAAATCGATTATGTTATCTTCAATCATGCCGAGCCGGACCATTCCGGCGCCATCAACCGGGTTCTGGCGCAGTACCCCGAGGCGAAGGCCGTCTGCACGCCCAGGTGCCAGGGTATGCTCATGGACCGCTTCATGGTCCCCGAAGAGAGATTCAAGACCGTTGAAGACAAGGAGACTATTTCGCTGGGCGGCCGTACTCTTGAGTTTGTCTATGCTCCCTGGGTGCACTGGCCGGAGACAATGCTTACCTATCTCCGGGAGGAAAAGATACTCTTCCCCTGCGATTTCTTCGGCTCTCATCTGGCCACCACCGACATGTATGTAACCGACGAAGGACAGGTCTATGAAGCTGCCAGGAGGTACTATGCCGAAATCATGATGCCTTTCCGGGCGCAGATTCAGAAGAACCTGGAGAAAATAAAAGATTACGCCATTGACATTATTGCACCCAGCCATGGGCCGATGTATAATAGACCAAAGTTCATTCTGGAGGCGTATCATAGCTGGGCCTACGATGAGCCGGGGAATATCGTGGTGCTGCCGTATATCTCGATGCACGGGAGCACACGGAAGATGGTCGCCTATCTCGTCGAAGCCCTGTCCCGGAGGGGTGTAACGGTGAAACAATTCGACCTCGCCGTCACCGATATCGGCAAGCTGGCCACGGCTCTGGTGGACGCGGCCACGATTGTTATCGGCACGCCCACCGTCCTGACCGGCCCGCACCCGAATATCGCCTATGCCGCCGTTCTGGCCAATGCCCTCAGGCCTCAAGCGAAATTCGCCTCTATCATCGGTTCCTACGGCTGGGGAGGTAAGGCGGTGGAGCAAATCGCCGCGCTGCTCCCCAACCTGAAGCTGGAAATATTGGAGCCGGTGCTATGTAAAGGCTTTCCCGGAGAGGCCGATTTCGAGGCGTTGGATAACCTGGCCGCCAGCATCGCGCAGAAGCACAAAGATGCCGGTCTGGCCTGACATTATCTTCGATCAAAGGAACAGATTGAATATAATAAAGGGAGGGTAAAGGATGAAAAAAATACTCTATGTGGCAGTGTTGACTGTCTTCGTACTATCCAGCGCGATAGCCGCCGTTGCCTGCGGGGGCAAGACTACGGAACCCACACCCGCACCCGCTCCTGCACCAGCACCTGCGCCCGCACCCACACCCGCTCCGTCACCCGCGCCTGCGCCTGTCCCCACGAACGGAGTGGTGGAAGTTGAAGTTGAAATTAACGAGAATGGCTTAGTACCGGCAGAGGTCACCATACCTGTGGGTGGAAGGGTTGTCTGGGTTAATAAGAGCGACCGCCGGTGGTGGATATCCTC
>DATLAD010000096.1:0-3230 GCA_035527575.1 Dehalococcoidales bacterium | reverse complement strand
CCCGTTAAATAGAGAGTGAATCAGTTTTACATAAGGAGAAGAGAAATGGCTGATTTAAAGAAAGCAGAGATTGTCGGAACGCCCGCTTTAGAGGGTACCTATATATCGGAAATGGATATGTGGCCGTTCGAGTGCCAGGAGTTCAACCGCATCTATCCGTTTTACGAGCACCTCCGGGAAGGCAAGTTCACCACCACCAAATGTCAGAAGTGCGGACATATCGCCTTTCCTCCTGGAGTAATTTGCCCCAGGTGCTGGTCCGACCAGCTGGAGTGGGTGGAACTGCCTCAGAGAGCTAAAGTGGTTACGTTCACCGAGACACAGGCCGGCGCTCCCATCGGTTTCCCACCACCGATAATCATGGCCTGGCTTACCTTCGGCGAGAAGAGCCCCCTGAAGCATTTGCTGGGACGCATTATCAACTGCAAGGAAGGCGAGCTTAAAGAAGGCGACGAGGTCAAGTTCGTAGTCTTCGATGTCCCCTCACACCCGATTGAGGTCAAGAGAGAGACCAAGATATGCGACCGTGTTTACTACGCCTTTGAGCCCGTGAAATAAAGAGAAAAATCTGATGTCGCTTACCCTGAGCTTGTCGAAGGGTGAGTCCTCATGGTTCGACAGGCTCACCATGGGCGGGTAATATAGGCTTCTTCTAAAAATGGCGCTTCTCGACCGACCGGAGTAAATGATATCGAAAGGGGCTGTAAATCATGAAAAAGATAAAGAATGTCACCGTGCTTGGGGCCGGAGCGATGGGGGCGCAGATAGGCGCCCTGGCCGCCGAGGCCGGATACAGTGTAAAAATCCGTGATATCGAAGAGAAATTCCTGGAGAGAGGCCGCCAGTTAATAGAAGGAAACTACGATAGAAGAATCAGCCGGGGCCGCCTGACGGAAGAGGCCAAGAAGGACTACATGAGCCGGATGACCTTCCTCGTCGACCTTAAAGAGGCGGTAAAGGATGCCGACATCATCATCGAAGCGGTACCCGAGATAATGGACCTGAAAAAGAGCGTCCTGAAAGAGGTCACGGCGCTGTGCCCGGCCGACTGCGTTTTTGCCACCAATACCTCTTCCCTGAGCATCGCCGAGATGTCCACGGCTGCCAAACGACCGGAAATGGTCGTGGGCACGCACTATTTCAATCCCCCCAGTCGCATGACCCTGCTGGAAATCGTCCACGGAGAAAATACCAGCAAGGAAGCAATCAAGATAGCCGAGAAGGTTGCCATAGATATGGGCCGGGCGGTAGTCCACGTCAAAGACGTCCCAGGGTTCGTCGCCAACAGGATTTTCTGCAACATGTCCAACGAGGCCGACTGGGCGCTGGCGCAGGGTGAAGGCAAGAGCGCCCTGGAAATAGATTCGGCGATTAAATATAAGCTGGGTATGCCGATGGGTATGCTGGAGCTCCAGGACGCGCTGGGCGGCGGCTCGATAGATACGCAGTTTCACGTCATGGAGTATTTCGGCGAGACCATGGGCAAGAGCTATGGCCCCGCTCCCATACTGACGAAGCTGTTCAAAGAAAAGAACTGGGGCAAGAAGACCGGCAAGGGCTACTATGACTGGTCAGGCGGCAAGACCAATGAATTACCCATGAACGCCGGCGTGGACTTCGACCCCATTCGCGTACTGGCAACGGCGGTCAACGAGGCTGCCAAGCTCATCGAGATGGACGCCACCACCCGGGAAGAGATAGACACGGCCGTGCTCCTCGGCCTCAACTACCCCAGGGGCATCCTCAGGATGGCCGACAGCACCGGGCTTGACAGGATATTAAACGAACTAAACCGACTGTACGAGAAGTACAATAAAGAAGATAGATATAAAACTTCCTCCGTCATAACCAGACTCGTGAAGCAGGGGAAACTGGGACGGAAGACCGGCGAGGGATTTTACTCCTACGGACCGGGAGAATACGAGTTCGTCAAGCTGGATATCAATAAAGAAACTAAAGTAGCTACACTCATTCTGAATCGGCCCAACCGCGCTAACGCTTTTAACGCCGACTTCATGACGGAGATAGATAAAGCTCTCAGTGAGCTTGAAAAAGATAACGGCGTGCAGTGCATCGTCATCACCGGGGCCGGCGCCAATTTCTGCGGTGGGGCCGATGTTTCGGCGTTCGCTACCGGCCAGATGGACGACGCTTTTAAATTCAGCGAAGCGCCCCACGAGGTGTTTACCAGGATAGAAACTTACCCCAAGCCGGTAATCGCGGCCATCAACGGCGCGGCGATGGGCGGCGGACTGGAGCTCGCCCTGGCCTGCGACATCAGGATAATGAACACGACAGCACAGTTGCGTCTCCCCGAGCTTACCCTGGGCTTGCTGCCCGGGGCGGGCGCCACGCAGCGACTCGGCCGGTTGATAGGCTGGGCACGCGCTAAAGAGGTGATATTGCTGACCGACCCCGTCATGGCCGAGAAAGCCCTCGACTGGGGGCTGGTGAACTTCATCGCCGAGCCGAAGGAATTCAACAAACTGGTGGATGAAATCGCCCAAAAGCTGGCGAACGGCGCCCCAATAGCTCAGAAACTGGCCAAGGGATTATTGTACTACGGCGCCCAGGCCGACCAGCGGACGGCGCTGTACCTTGAGGCCGCGGTGTCTGGTGATATCGCCCTGACCAAAGACCTGAACGAGGGCCTGACGTCCATGAACTACCGCCGCCCGCCCAGGTTCACCGGTAAGTAAAGATAATTTTTTAAAAAAGCTCCGCTCACCCTGAGCACGTCGAAGGGTGAGATAAGACATACCGCTATGGTTCGACGGGCTCACCATGAGCGGTATATAGAACCTCTTGAAATAGGAGAATATCGTGGATTTTACGTTCACTCCTGAAGAAGAGGCTTTCCGCAGGGAAGTCGCCGCGTTCCTGGAAAAGGAAGTCCCGCAGGAATACCGTGAAAAGCGTTTGACCTTCTTCGACATGTCCGCCCAGCACGACTGGATAAAAGTCCACCGGGAAATGGCGGAGAAGCTCGGGGCAAAGGGGTGGCTTTCCATGCACTGGCCGAGGGAATACGGCGGCAGGGATGCTTCGCCTTTTCACCGCCTTATCCTCAGGGAAGAACTAGCCCGGTATCATTCGCCGGGATACGATTCCATCGGCGCGGGTATCGTTGCTCCGGCGCTCCTGCTCAAGGGCAGCGAAGAGCAGAAAAAGAAACACCTGCCGGGCATCGCTTCCGGCAAGGTCATGTGGTGCGAGACCCTCAGCGAGCC
>DATLAD010000095.1:0-2318 GCA_035527575.1 Dehalococcoidales bacterium | reverse complement strand
GAACTACAGCCGAACAGGCCGGCCAGAATAGCAGCCGGAATAAGAATTGCCAGTAGTATTTTGAAGACTTTCATTTTATTCTCCTGTATATTTCTTCATCCCTTTTACCGTCCGTTATCGGTCATTGGTGGCTGTAAACACTATGCCGGATAAATGTTAAAGAATTATTTAATCATCATGTTTTCTTGAAGCCGGGAGGTTAAAGGTAAAGGTGCTCCCTTGCCCCGGCTGGCTCCTGACCTCAATGGTGCCGCCGTGAGCTTCCACCAGGCGTTTGGCGATGGTAAGGCCCAGGCCGCTGCCGCCGGTAGCCCTGGTACGGGACTTATCCACGCGGTAAAATCGCTCGAATATCATCGGCAGGTCCTCGGCCGGGATGCCCTCGCCGGTATCGGCCACGCTGACATATATCTCATTGTCCCGTTGCCGGGCGGTTACCTTTATCCGGCCTCCCTGGCCGGTATGCGCCACCGCGTTATCCAGGAGGTTGTGAAGGACCTGCCTGACGCGGTGCGGGTCGATATTTATTTCGGAGAGTCCGTCCGGCAGGTCAGCCGAAATCGTTAAGCTTTTGGCGGTTGCCTTGGCCTGTAACGCGGTTACGGTCTCCTTGATGAGCCTGGAAATATCTTCCGGCTGTGTAATCAGTTTTAATTCTCCCGCATCGGCAAGGCTCAGTTCCTGAAGGTCGTCAACGAGGCGTGATAATGAAGACGCTTCTTCACTAAGGGAGCGTATGGTGGTTTCATCCGGTTTGACAACGCCGTCGCTGATTGCTTCCAGATAGCCCCTGAGGTTGGACAGGGGAGTCCTCAGTTCATGGGCGACATCGGCCACCATGTTGCGCCGTAAGCGCTCGGTATTTTCCAGGTTCTCGGCCATGGAGTTAAATGATTCGGCCAGTTCGCTCACTTCGCCTCTGCTCTTGACATCTACCCTGCGGGAAAAGTTCCCTTTCCCGAATTCCCTGGCGGCGCTGGTGAGTGATTTGACCGGCGCCAGGATTCGGCGGGACAGGATAAAAGTGAGCAGCAGGGCGATGGCTACCGCTATCAAGCCTCCCCACAGGAAGAAACGCCCTATCGACTCGTAGGTGATTTGTAATGCAGCGCGGTTGATATCCGCCGATTCTCCGTGGCTGATATGAAGCCTGCCGATAGTGCCCGTACCCATCATCGGTGACATGGACTGGCCGGGTGTGGTATCTGTATACAGCCTGCCCAGGATGGTTTCATTGGAGTCCGCGACTACAGTGCCTTCGTTATCGGTCAATATTATCCGCCGTCCGTACAGCTTGCCCCACTGGATGACGAACGGTTGCACGCCCTCCCAAGTTCTCGTCAGCTGGTAATAGCGGGCAAGCTCCATTTCCATTTTCTTATCCTGTATTTGTTCCACGCGCTCTCCAATCCGGCCGATTTCACCGCGCGTGGTATGGTATGCGAAGAAGAACATCGAGCCGATGATGACGATTATGACGATGGCGAAAGCGGCCAGGAGGCGGAAGTTCAGACTATGTAGCACCGTTTGCCTCCATGAGCTTGTAACCGGCTCCGTAGACTGTTTTTATATACCTGGGGTGGCGGGGGTCCGGCTCAAGTTTTCGGCGCAGTTTGAGGATATGGACGTCGATAGTGCGGTCGAAGCCGTCAAAATCATGGCCGAGGGCTTTTTCGATAATCTGCGCCCGACTGAACACGCGCCCCGGCTCTTTCACGAAGGCACCCAGCACTTTAAACTCAATCGGTGTGAGGTTCAGCGGCTTACCTTTCAGGGATGCTTCATGTTTGAGGAAATTGACGGTAAGGGCGCCGTGCTCGATTTTCTCCGGCCCACGCTCTCCGGGCAGGCGGCGTAACACCGCCCGCACCCTGGCCGCCAGCTCCCGGGGACTGAAAGGCTTGGTCACGTAGTCGTCGGCGCCGAGGTCGAGGCCGGACAACCTGTCATCGTCGGTCGTCAGGGCCGTCAGCAAAATAATAGGTACATCTGACTCTTTCCGGAGAATGCGGCATATTTCGAGTCCGTTGATGCCGGGCAGCATGAGGTCCAGCACTATCAGGTCCGGCTGGTTTTCGCGGGCTAACTGTAAAGCTTCGGTACCATCATAGGCGGTGATAACACGGTAGCCGTCGCGGTTCAGGTAGAGCTTGACCAGTTCTACCGTTTTTACATCATCATCAACTACCAGTACCTTTTTCCCCGGCATGTCTGCCTCCCCACGCATTTTCAATGGTTTCATATAATGTTATAACACAAATGTTAAGAAAATATTAAATAATAAACGGGAGAGGAATATCCCCCTCCCGTTTAAAGAT
>DATLAD010000094.1:0-4346 GCA_035527575.1 Dehalococcoidales bacterium | reverse complement strand
TGACCCCCTGCGTGTAAAGCAGGTGCTCTAACCAACTGAGCTAACCGCCCGGGTGGCGCGCTTGGCGGGGCTCGAACCCACGGCCTCAGCCTCCGCAGGGCTGCGCTCTATCCAACTGAGCTACAAGCGCCTCTCGATTATATTGGTGCCGAGGGGGAGAGTTGAACTCCCACGCCCTTACGGACACTACGCCCTGAACGTAGCGCGTCTGCCATTCCGCCACCTCGGCCCGAAACGGGTTTAATAAAATCCCGGACACTTTATTGTAACAACAACGAGTGCCCTTTTCAAGATTTGCGGCAAACAAAGAGAGCGGCGTTTCCGGCACCGCTCTCGTGTTTTACGCCTGTTATCTCATAGCCTAAGGCCAGTACAGCTTTTCCGCCTCTTTCTTGAGCTGGGCGCGGAAGTCCGGGTGAGCGATGCCGATAAGCTCCTCGGCCCTCTGACGCTGTGTCTTGCCCTTGAGGTGGGCGATGCCGTACTCGGTGACAACGTAATCGCTGATGGTACGCGGTACGGTTACAATCGTGCCTTCTGCCAGCATGGGCGTGATGCGGGAGACTCTCTTATCGCCGCTGCCGGCGGTGGATGTCAGCACCGTGATGCTGCGGCCGCCCCTGGAGAGGAAGGAGCCGATGGCGAATGAAGTCTGACCGCCGGCGCCACTGATAACGCGGGGGCCGATGGACTCGGCGGCAATCTGGCCGGCGAAGTCGACGCTCACGGCGCTGTTGATAGCCACCATGTTGTCGTTCATGGCTATGTTGCGCACGTCAAGGCAGTACTCGGCGCTATGCAGCTCGAAAGCCGGGTTCATCGTGACGAAGTCCATATCTTCTTTGGTACCGCCGCCGCAGGCAGTAGCGATGGCCTTGTTGGTATTGAAGTTCTTGTGTTTGCCAGTAATTACGCCTTTCCGAATCAGCGGGATGATGCCACGCGGTGTCGTCTCGGAGTGCCAGCCCAGGTCAACCTTGTTTTCGAAGGTGCCGAGCACGCAGCACCATTCGCTGGTGGAACCGACGCCGACCTGTAACGTATCGCCGTCCCGGACGAGCGTGGACACATAGCCGGCAATGGCCTTTTCCGCTTCTCCGGGCTGAACGTCTTTTCTCCCCAGGAGGTCAGTGCCTCCCGGCTGCTTTCCCGACGGCGTGTGCTCCACGAAATAGTCGATTTCAGAAATGTGGATGTAGTTATCGCCATAGGTCCGTATCAGGTTTTTGTTAACCTCGGCCAGGGCTATCTTGGCGTTGCGTATCTCTGTCTTCTTGGTCCAGACGGAGGCGCCGAAGCTGCAGTAGCCGTGCTCGTCGGGCGTTGACAGCTCCACCATCACCACGTCGGCCGGGCCTCTATCCTCCTCACTGAAAATAAAGCCGAGTCCGCCGATAGCCAGGTCGCACCGCCTTTCGGCGATTATCTGCCTGACGATAGGCAGGGGGAAGCCCACTTCAATCTTGAAGGACATCTCGAAGACGGGGTCATACCAGCCGAAGTCCCGCCCCGGCGTGCGCAGCGATAGCAGCACATTCTCGACTTCTCCCAGTCGCGCCGCCAGTGCCAGGCCCAATGCCTGAGGCTCGTTCCCCTGCACGAAGCAGACGCGGTCGCCGGACTTTATAACGCTGACGGCTTCCTCCGGCGTTACCAGCTTTTTTTTGTATTCCTCTTGCCAGCTCATAAGCGGTCCTCCTTACTCTGAAATATGATGAGCTTCTCTCCCCTGGCGGGAGAGATTGAGTGAGGGGGAATGCAAGGATTTCACCCTCACCTTGCCTCTCCCATCGGGGGAGAGGTATCTATTACTCAATTTAACACTGCTTAAAAAGCTCGGGGAGGGGGAGACAGAATGTGTCTCGCATCCCCTCCCCGAATCCGTTTGCTCAGGTTTAAGTTAATCGAGTTTAGTATCTGACAGCTGAACACCGGCAGGTCAGGCAGCGCCTGGCTTCTTTAACGCAGGTCTCCTTATCGGCAAAGCCGAGGTTGACCTCTTTAAAGTTACTCTTGCGCTTGGCGGCTGCAACGGCTTCTGTCGGGCAGCGTTCCTCTTTCTTGTACTCCCTCAAATGGAACTGGAAGGCCGGTTCCTCGACATCGGCGAGAATCGGCTCCGGCGGGGCGGGCGGGAGGTCAACGCCGCGCAGGTCACAATCTATAGCCACGGCGGCTTTCTTGCCGTCGGCCATGGCTTCGATCATGGTTCCCTGACCGCGGGCGACATCACCACCGGCGTAGATACCGGCGACGTTGGTAGCCAGGCTGCGGTCGGCGGCAGCTATGGTCCCTCTCTTGGTGGTCTTTATCTTGCTGTCGGACATGAAGGTGAGGTCTACTCTCTGGCCGATAGCGGTGATAACCATATCGGCGTCAATCGTCTTGGTTTCCTTCTCGTCGTAGACCGGGGAAAACGCGCCGGCCTTGTTATAGCAGGTCGTGCAGCGCTTCATCTCGACGCCTTTGACCTTGCCGCCGCTGGTAAGAATCTGCTTGGGGCCCCAGCTCATATCGACATTGATGCCTTCCTCGATAGCCTGTTTAATCTCTTCATCCTGGGCAGGCATTTCCTCGTGGCTGCACTCGAGGCAGACCACCTGGACGCTGCCGGCACCGAGGCGCAGGGCGCTGGAGGCGACGTCCATGGCGACGCTGCCGCCACCTACGACGACGACTTTCTTGCCGACGGCCGGTTTCTTACCTGTATTGACATCTTTCAGGAATGAGAGGGCCTGGAGAACGCCGCTGGCATCCTCGCCGGGCACATTGAGTTTAGCGCTGTTCTGCGAGCCGGCGGCGACGAAGACGGCGCTGTAGCCCTTCTTCTTGAGGTCTTCCGGATTTTTCACGGGGCTGTTGGTCTTAATCTCGACACCCATCTTCTTGATAGCGTCGATTTCCCACTTAAGGACCTTGCGGGGCAGGCGGTGCTCCGGAACACCGTAGGCCATCATGCCGCCGGCAGTAGCAGCCGCTTCGAAGACGGTTACGGCATAGCCCTTCTTAATCAGGAAGTAAGCGGCGGTCAGGCCGGCGGGGCCGGAGCCGACCACGGCAACTTTCTCTTTCCTGGTGATGGGCAGCTTCTCGGGCAGTGCCTGTTTCTTCAGATAGTCGGGCAGACCGTTTTCCATGACCCAGTCGGCGACGTAGCGCTTGATATTATTGATGCCGATGGGGTCGTCCAGCTTGCCGCGGTTGCATTCTACTTCGCACGGGTGCGGGCAGACTCTGCCGATAACACCGGGGAAGGGTATGTACTGCTTCAGGTAGCGGTAAGCCTCGTCCATATAACCGCGGGAAGCCATGAGAACGTAAGCATTGATGTCCAGGCCGGCCGGGCAGGTGTTCTGGCAGGGCGGCATGAACGGTTCCGGCAGCGGCCGGAGGGCCTGGGCCATAACGGCTGTATTATATTTCGGATCGTACTTTTCACGACCGATGTTCGGGTTCACGGCGCAGCGGATAGCCAGACCGCGGTTGAACCGGCCCAGACAGACGTTGCAGCGCAAGCAGCGGGTAACTTCGTCGACTCTCCCTTCTTCCCACTTGACCGGGGTGCGCTGGTCGGCGACGAGCTGGCGGCCCATGGTGATGGCGTCAGCCCAGCCCTTGCGCAGTACTTCCTCGGCGAGGTAGGGGTCATGCTGTCCGGGGACGATTAAAGGTATTTTGAGCTCTTTCTTGAAATTCTTGGCATGCTCGATAAAGCAGAACGGGTCCTGCGGGAAGAACCATTTACGGGCTTCATAGCAGCCGTCGGAGAGGTGGATGTAGCTGGCGCCGAGGTCCTGGCACCACTTGGCTACCTGGATAAGCTCGTCCTCGTGAATAGCGCCGGGCATATGCTCGTCGCCGCTGAGGCGGATACCGAGACAGAAGTCCGGGCCGACTCTTCGGCGGGAGCTGACCAGCAGGTTCCGGAGGAAGCGGAAGCGGTTCTCCAGCGAGCCGCCGTAATAGTCGTTGCGCTGGTTGGAGCGCGGCGAAAGGAACTGGTGAATAAGATAGCCGTGCGGGCTATGGAATTCGACGGCGTCGTATCCGCAGATTCTGGCAGCGGCTACGGCATCCGCGAAAGTCCTTTCCATGTAGTCGATTTCTTCAATCGTCAGGACCTTGGGGATAGTGGTGCCGCCAAGTGTCTGAGCCCTGGTCTCGTAGCCTCGGGGCATTATCCTCTGTTCGTAGTCCTGGGGTCGTTCGGAGGGGATGGCGGAAGGCGCCCCCGGGGTTTCGCCTGAGGTGCGGCCGGAACCCTGACGACCGAAACTGGGTGTAATCTGGATAAATGCCTTGGCGCCGCATTGCTTGATACCCTCGGCCAGGTTGGACTGACCTTC
>DATLAD010000093.1:0-7529 GCA_035527575.1 Dehalococcoidales bacterium | reverse complement strand
TAGCCAAGGTTATTCTGGGTAGCTTCACCAAACTTCTCGCCGTATACGGTCACCTCGCCCGAATCCGGTTTGATGATATCCATTATCATCCTGATAGTGGTAGTCTTACCCGCGCCGTTGGGTCCAATCAAACCAAATATCTCACCCTGAGTCACCGAGAAAGACAGGTCATCAACAACGGTCTTATCCGCAAAGGACTTGACTACATGGCTGACTTCAACTGCATTCATAGCAAGAATACCTTTTCACTATGATATTATAGTATATCATCAATGTGCTGTTATGTCCCCCAGTACGAAATCCAGCCCCAGTTCTATAAGCTTCTCCGGGGTCGGTATGCCTTCTTTCGTCCATCCCCGCAGCTGGTAATATTTGTCGAGGAACTCTTCCTGGTGACTGACTATCTGGCCCTCGCCCGGGGCTTTACGGGTATGCAGCGGCTCGGTGAGCATACGCCCGGGGAGGGTATCCTGCTTCCGATTGAATCCCTCACGCACATTGAACGCCCTTTCGAGGTTAAATATACGTTCCCCCACCCGGTCGAGGTAGTCGTTATCCGCAAAGCTATCGATACCCCTGGCCGAAGCCAGCAGCTTTCCAAAAAGGTCGGCAGCCCAGCCCCAGCCGCCGGCAAAACCGCAGACAATTCCCGTTTCCCTGGAGGCAGTACCGTCCTGATTGAAGATAACCACGTCGGCGTTCTCCTCGGAAAAGCGGTCGGTCGGCCTTGGGAAGGGGGCTCCGAAAATATCCTGCGCGGCATACCCGTAGCAGTGACTGGCCCCGACGCTGGCGGTAACGTAGTTATAGCCCTGAGACTTTGCCCCCCTCGGCTCGTAGGCAGGCAGCTCCAGGCCTTTGACGTGCATGGCATAGGCTTCCGCCCCTTTGCCGATGGAGGCAGCCGCCCGCATCGTGCCCTCGGCCAGCAGGTTGCCGATACCCTCGCGCCGGGCTATCTTTTTCACCAGGGCGACCATCGGTTCATGCCTGCCGTAGAGAAGCTCCAGGCCATCGGTGTCCGATTTCTTGAGCAGTCCTTTCTCGTAAAGCTCGTATGCAAAGCCGATGCAACCGCCGGTGCTGATGGTATCCAGCCCGAGATCGTCACAGAGCTGGTCGGCCGCGATGCTGGCCTCGATACTGTTGCTTTCTATCGGGCCGGTAAACACCCAGATTGACTCGTACTCCGGCCCCTCGCTGTGGGCACCGGCGTAAATCCCGGAGGTGACGGTATGCACCTTGCCGCACCGCGCCGGGCAGGAATAGCAGCCCATGTCCCCCGTCCTCAGTTTACGGTACTGCTCTCCGGCAATCTTCTCGTAGTCGGTCTGCTGTCCGTAGCGGAAGTTCCGCACCGGGTAAATCCCGATGGCATTGGTAACATCCTGGGTGGCGGTGGTGCCCCACTCCTTATGGTTCTGGAAACCGGGGTTGTTACGTATAATATTGACCTGCTCTCTGGCCAGTTTATCATAAGCCTCCGGGTCGGCAAGCTGAGTCCTGCGTTGAGCCGTAACGGCAATAGCTTTAAGGTTCTTGGAGCCCATGACGGCGCCGGTACCGCAGCGGCCGGCCGTCCTTCTATCGCTGACGATGGCTGCATACTTTACCAGGTTCTCCCCCGCCGGGCCGATGCAGGCCGTCCGGGTATTTTTACCGTGCTGCTTGTCCAGCCATGCCTGTGTTTCCTTGGTATCCTTCCCCCAGATTTCACCGGCATCGAGAATCTGGCAGCCATCGGGGGCCAGGTGGACGTAAACGGGCTTCTCGGCTTTACCTTCGACGATAATAATTTCATAGCCGGCGAATTTCAGCCATGCCCCGAAGTCGGCCCCGCATACGGAGCGGGCAAAGGCCCCGGTTAAAGGGCTCTTGGTGCACACCATCCAGCGGGAAACGGCCTGGGCCATGGTACCCGCCAGCGGGCCGTTGAGCATCAGCAGCTTATTTTCCTCCCCGAGGGGGTCGGTGCCGGGAGTCAACTCCTGATAGAGATACCTGACACCATAACCCCTCCCTCCGATGTAGTCTGCCGCTACGGACTCGGGGACGGACTCCGTACTTACTTTACCGCTGGAAAGATTTACCCTGAGCAGCTTACCGGTATTTGACGCCATGTTATCCTCCTAAGTAATACTGAATATGTTTATTATAATTGTGAATAGCGAAATTTTCTATTTCTGCCGCACCCCCTCAGCCCCCGAATATGAGATACGCAAGATGAATTTTGTCCCCGTCACGCACCTGCCTGGCCACTGCATCGGGATAAACGCTCTCGCCGTTGACATAGATATTCATACCCCCGGGTAATTTGCCCATTTTGACAAAGAGCCGTGCCTTTAAGCGGGGATACTTTTTAGCCAGCGCTTCGAGGCACTCGCCGACAGTATTACCGGTGACTTCAACCCGTTTCAGGTTATCGGCAAGGGGCTGTAAAAAGGGGGGTATGCTAACCTCGATACTCATGTGTAATCAATCACCTGATACCCAAAACAAGCCAAGAGAAAACCTCGCCTTTTCTATCTTATTATACGGCGATATACGTATTATAGAACGTATTAAATTATGGTGCCAGTGTCCTGGCTAATCTTTTGCCCAATGCTATAATGGTCATAATCGGAGGCAGTCCGGGTGCCGCAGGTAAAACGCTGGCATCACAGACAAAAAGATTATCGACACCAGTTTGCAGATTATTGTCTACAATCTTGCCTATGGCAGCGGTGCCACCGGGATGCCCACCCTGCACCTTGGAAACTACTATTGACTTGCTATCAACACCGGCTTTAACCAGTATTTCCTTTGATATCCTGGAACCCTCATCGAGTCTAGCCCTGTCTCTCGTAGTCACGGCCTTGGAAAAAGTTCCATCCGGATAAACACGGCCAGTCGATTCATCGACAATCTTGGTCATGAAACCCAGTGTCCTGTTGACAGGCATGAGCATTCCTCTAACCCCCAGCTCTATAAACCGTACTATTGCCATTTGATGAAGAAATGGAGATATAATAAACCCTCTGCTCTCATGAAACTCATGGTCGACAAGTGCCATAGTCGGTTCATTCATCTGGCTATATTCTTTATTAGTACCGTAAGTATTTACCAAAAGATCCATAAAGAAACCAGAACCTGCTTCCGAAAACCCGGATTTCTGTAAAATTATAGGTGTTCCAAACCCACCGGCTGCCAGAACAACCGTGTCCGCCAGAATTTCCGCATGTCCGTAAGGTCCAGACACACTAACACCTTTTACTTTACCATTCTCTGTTATAACCGCATGAACACTCGTTTTGTACTGAATTTCGGCCCCATTGCTGGCAGCGTCATCAAGGTAATCCACCGCCGTCCATTTGGCACCGTTCCTACATCCATACTGACAATTTCCGCACCTGTTGCATTTAGTTATATCGATAAATTTGGGCATAGGCTCAAAGCGGTACCCCAGCTCTTTAGATGCTTCAAGGAGTTTCTTAGAACCCTGCGATAACCGCCGTTCTTCATAGTTGACCACTCCCAGCTCTTCTGTCACCTCGGCTATTTCCGCTTTTATATCAATACCAAGTTCAGCCAGCTCTCTCTCCAAGCAAGGGAATCCGTTAGCGCAACAAACAACGGTCGGTCCGCCAGCCATAAAAGTTCGCCACAGGATTACGCCTTCTTTTGATTTCAAGGGCATTTTGGTGAATTTATTCACATCATAATATCTCAGGCAATCGCTCAACGACCCCAACTTCTCCTCACGTACCCCCTTCTCAAGCACAAGAACCTGTTTCCCCCTTTTTGCCAGTTCTCTGGCAACCGTAGCCCCACCGGCACCCGAACCGATGATAACAAACTCATATTTATTACCGCTTTTCATTTTCCCTCCTCCCATCAGTATTTAAGTGGTAGTATTAATATGACCGAATAACTTTATCAAAAAGTACACACTGATTGCAATGCTATAATTTCTACAAAAAAGACACACGATATAATGACAATACAGAACTAAAATTTTTGCCTATTTCCTGGGGGCCTTGTCCCTTACCCACTCCCGGCCCATGTTAACCCCCATCGTGACCAGCAGAAACGGCCTGGTTACTTTCTTGAAAATCATCGGCAGGTGCACCAGCCCCCTGGGGACAAAGATACAGGTCGAGGTGGTGAGCAGGTACTTTTCGGTGTCCTCGCCCTTACCCAGCCAGAACTCTACCTCCCCACCCAGGTCATTGGGGTCTTCCCGGTTACTCCCCAGGAAAATAAATACCTCGTCGAACTCGTGGGAATGGGGCGGCCTATCGGGGTTGACGGCCGCGGCGCCCTCCGCCCATATCCAGACGACTTCCAGGAACTGGTTCGACCCCTTGATGGGCTTATCGCCGTTGAGAAATATCAGCGGCGGCATCGTCATGAAATCGGCTACCATCGGGTCCATAAAATCTTCAGGTCGCATGGCCTCCCGCACGATATATTTTTCATATTTCTTTTCCTTCATTATCCCGGCCTCTCCTTTCATCCTGTAGAGTACGTTAAAAAGGATTCAATAGTGTCTTATATTTTAATCTGAACCAGGCTGCCGATACCGCATAAATCACGATGAACCCCATCAAGACCATGATTAAGGCGAGTATGAACAGGCTGTACACGACGCCGAGCGAAGATGCCGTGAACGGGAAAAACTTCTCACTGCCGAATCCGGTAATAAGCCCCAGGAAATTTATCAGGAGAAATATTAAAATAATACACCCCATGCCTGATAAAGAACCCTTTATGTCGGACGGACTGAGCCTGATATTCGAGGCTACGCAGATGGAGAGATAGACGAAGACCCAGAATTGCCAGCCGGTCAGGTTGGGGATGGTGAATATCAGCTTGACCAGAGCCAGCGACGAGCCCTGAAAGGCCGCCCAGTTGCTGCCTATCGAGTTGCTCTCGCCTATTTCATTGACTTTGAAAATGATAGAATCCCACACGCGAGAGCTATCAGGAATCAGGAAGTAAAAAGTGGCGAACAGCACAGCGCAACCCAGCAGTACCGGCCCGATGCCGATGAAGAAATTCCCCAGTACCGCCCAAGGATTTGCTTTGTTCCACGTATGGGAAACGTAACCAAGCGTTCCGGTAAGCGGGTCCGGCTTGAAGAACTTTATATCCACGATTCGATGCAGAAATATTATGCAGAAAAGGGCATGTCCCATCTCATGAATCGGCGTGCCCAGCCAGGCCACGAAATAAACACCCCGGCTCCCGAAAGACCTTTCCAGGGACTTGAATGTAAGCTGCGAGATGAAGTGAATCAGCAGACCGAAAATAAAGACACCAGCGAAAAGTGAAGCCATCTGGCTGAACGTGGCGATGACGAGGTCTTTAATAAAAACCAGCGCGGTCATGTTGGTTGAATAATATCTGCACCGTGCATTACTGTCAAGATAACCGGGCCGGGGCGGAGTAGAATTTACCCGAAGCTAGATGGAACGAGCCGTGCGCGAACCATCGGCAATGGCATCTACTATCAGGAGGGGTTCCCGGCAGTCGCCGACGGCATAAATCTCGGGCACTTTCCCCTCGAGGCTTTTGAGCAGGTCGGTATTTTTTGCCAGCGGCATGGCCGGCACGATGCTATCGGCTTCAATAGTCTGCCGCTCCCCTTCCCTGGTGACGATTTCCAGACCTTTATCGGTTACCTCCATGGATTTAACGCCGGAAAGCATGGTCACGCCCTTTTTCCGGAACCATATAAAAAGGTGCGACATCAGAGCGTCTACCATTCCCTGCCCCGGTGTATCGGCTGTATCCACGATGGTGACCTTTCTGCCCCGTCTGGTGAGAAACTCGCCCAGCTCGCAGCCCTGTATGCCGCTACCGATAATAACCACTCTTTTCCCGATGGGCAGATAGAATCTCGTCAGCCACCTCAGGGTATTCGGCCCCAGGAACCTTAACAACGACTTCAGCCGGTGATGCAGGACAGCACCGTTAACCACATTGGGTTTATATATGCCGGGTATTCCCGGAACGGCAGGCATCCCTCCTGCAGCCAGGATAACCACGTCCGGCTTAATCTCCTCTATCGTGGACGGACTGACTTCTCTGCCAAGCTTAATCTTTACACCGAGCCCGGTCATCTGTCGTTTGAGATAGCCGACTATAGCGGGCAGGTCTTCAATCTCGGTCCCCTTTACCATTGCCGCCATGGGGAGCAGTCCCCCCAGCTTGTATGATTTCTCATAGAGCGTAACGTCGTGCCCTCTCAGGGCCGCCACCCTGGCTGCCTCCATCCCGGCCGGCCCGCCGCCGACCACCACCACCTTCTTCACCTTCTCTGCTTTTTCAAGGCTATTATGCTCCGTCCCCACATTCGCGTTTATCCGGCAACGCCGGCTCCCCAGGCAGTTATCACAGGCGGTACAGGGCGCGATATCATCCAGTCTCCCGGAGGCAATCTTGTTGGGAAGATCGGGGTCGGCTATCAGGCGCCGGGTCATACCGATAAAGTCCACCATACCCTCCCGCAATGCCTTTTCCCCGAGCTCAGGGTCGAGCCTGCCGACAACCATGACCGGAACGGACACCGCCTTTTTTATTCCCGCGGCCACGCGTAAATTGGCTCCCGCACCCCGGCGACTCCGATCATACTCTTCAGGGAAGGACTTTAAAGGAACGGGGGGCTCCGGATAGAAAAGCGCTTCGGGCAGGTACGCACCGACGTGATATCCCAGCCAGTGACTCCTCACATGAATGTTATCGGCGCCGGCCTCCTGTAATAAGCGGGCTATCCCCCGACTATCTTCAGCCGTCAGGCATTTGTCATCTTCAATTCCCATATACCGGCCGATTTCGATGCCGTTGATACAGACGGAGACCGGGAAGTCCCGACCCAGCCGCTTTTTGATTTCCCGTATGATTTCAACCGCAAACCGGGCCCTGTTTTCCAGGCTCCCGCCATAGTCGTCCTGGCGCCTGTTCCAGAAAGGAGAGAGAAAGTTATGCAGCAGGTGACTGCTGGCGGCATTTATATCCACCCCCTGAAATCCCGCCTTCTCCGCCCGCACCGCCGCGCCGGCGAACTTATCCACAATCTCCTGAATTTCCGGGATACTCAACTCCCGCGGCATTTCGTTATGAAAGTCGTTTTCGGTCTTCATCACCACGGGTGAAGAGGCTATCGGCGGGCCTGAGAAAGGAGGGTTCGTCTCAAAGCCGAGCCTTGACTGCCAGGGGCCGTCATGATTCATCTGCATGAATGTCGGGCAGTCGTGCTTGCGGATAACCTGAGCCAGTTCACTGAGGCCTTTGATATATTTATCATCGTCAATGCGATACCGCTGCCTCCAGCGTGCGCCTGCGGGGTAATCGATAGTGGGGGATTCCACTATCAGCAGGCCCACGCCGCCTCTGGCTATGCCTTCGTAGAAGGCCTTAATCGCCTCGTTCATGTGGAGGTCGTCTTCGTGCCACATGAACATCCCGGCGCCTGTCTTTACTATCCGGTTCCTGGTCTTTACCGACCCGATTCGACCGGGTTCCAGCAGCTTTTCAAATCTCTTATT
>DATLAD010000092.1:0-6621 GCA_035527575.1 Dehalococcoidales bacterium | reverse complement strand
GATGTGGCTTACGTCACCATGGGGCAGCTCCGGGGTGGGCTAATCATCGCCACGGCCGTGGCTAGTGCTATTTTCGGGGCTGTCTGCGGTTCCGGGGCGGCCACCAACGTTGCTATCGGGAAAACGGCCATTCCCGAAATGCAAAAACGAAATTACAACCCGTCCTTAGCCCTGGGCGCCGTGGCCTGTTCCGGCACATTGGGTTTCATGATACCGCCGAGCAGCGTCTTCATTATCTACGGCATAATAACGGAAGAGTCTATCGGCAAGCTTTTTATTGCCGGTATACTCCCTGGCATACTCCTCACCGTTCTTTTCGCTCTTACGGCTTTATTCGTTTGCTGGATAAAGCCGGAGTGGGGGCCGGCCGGGGAAGCCACCACCATAAAGCAAAAATTCCGGTCTTTGTTCGGTCTTGCAGATGCCCTGATATTGTTCCTACTGGTAATCGGAGGGCTATTTGCCGGTTTCTTCAGTCCCACCATGGCCGGGGCTATCGGCGCCGCAGGGGCTATTGTAATTGGCGTGGTGAGGCGGGAGATGACCTGGGGGAAATTCGTGGAAGGGCTGAAAGAAAGCCTGAGATTATCCTGCATGATCTTTATCCTTATCGTCGGGGCGCTGATCTTCGGTCACTTCATCACCGCCAGCACTTTATCTACAAGCCTTGTCGAATGGGTTACAACATCGGGCATGTCTTCCCTGGGCATTATCGTGTTTGTCTCGGTGTTGTTCTTCATACTGGGTTGCTTCATCGACATAACACCCATCCTCTTGCTCCTGGTACCACTGTTTTATCCCCTGATAGTAAAATCAGGTTACAATGTCATATGGTTCGGAGTAATCGTGGTGACACTTTGCATGATCGGAATAGTCACCCCGCCGGTCGGGACCAATATCTTTGTTACCAAGGGACTTGTCGGGGACAAATATTCTCTGAATACGATTATTAAAGGAGTACTTATCTTCGTGATACCTTTGATCATAGGGCTAATAATATTAATCGCCTTTCCGGATATTTCTTTATTCCTGCCGGGTTTCATGACATATTAAAAATAATCCAGATGTATGCTGCACCTTTAACAGTAAAAAACAGTTAAAATAAAAAGGAGGACCGGAATGATAATCGATTTTTCGGCTCACTATATATCCAAGAGAGTGGGCGAATACATATCAAAAGCCGAGTGGTATGGCCCCGGTACTATAATGGAATTCCCGGCTCAGAATGCCGACCCGGAAGCACGGTTAGCCCTGATGGAGAAATACGGAGTTGACATGCAGGCCCTGACCCAGACGGCGCCTGTCATCGTCGGGTTCAATCCGCAAGAGGCGGCGGAAATCTGCCGTCTTTCCAACGATGACAACTACGCGCTCTGCAAAGCCTACCCCAAGAAGTTCGTCAATATCTGTTTCTTCTCGCTACAGGACATAAAAAGCGCGATGCAGGAGCTGGAGCGGGCGGTCGCGGAGCTGGACTGCCGCGGTGTAACCCTGGGCTCGAACCAGAATGGGAAGGGACTGGACTTCGAAGAATTCTATCCATTCTACGAGAAAGTGATAAAATACGACCTGCCAATCTTCATCCATCCTGTACAATGGGAGTCCTATCCTCTGGTAGATGCATACAAGGGCTGGCGGAATATGCTGGTGCTGGGCTGGCCCTTTGATACGACTCAGGCTGCCTGGCGGCTTATCCTTGGCGGCACGATAGACCGCTTCCCGGAGCTGAAAATTGTTTTACACCACTACGGGGCCATGTTGCCCTTTTTCTCGCGTAGAATAGAGCAAAACATCAGATTAACTTTGAAAGATAGGCTGAAAAAGGATAAGGATATTACAGAATACTGGAAGAATTTCTACGGGGATACCGCTCTGGATGGAGCCGTGGCCTCTTATCCGTGCGGCTATGCCTTCTTCGGGCCAGACCGAACGGTATTCGGAACGGATTACCCGTTTGGAGCGGAATCAGGAGAGGACTTTTATCGGGAAAACCTGGCCGGAGTCAGGGCTTTGAAAATACCGGATAAGGATATGCAGAAGATTCTGAGTGGAAATGCTAAGCGGCTTCTCAAGATAAAATAACTTTAGAGTGAATACCCCCGGTATTAATTGCTGGTCGTCGTGTTGGTAGCATTGTTATGACTTGATAAATAGTACCTTTGCGGCTCACATCACGCAACAATTGTCCAGATTGTTCAGCATTGCACAATAGCTTATAATGTGAAATTAGGAACAAAAAATAGGCTGAGGACCGTATCTCCCCAGCCTTTTTTCGTTAACGATGACTGCTTTAGCTTACCAGTGCCGGTTCCAGAACATGTCTATGCGAAAGTCAGGGCAACAACTGCCGGGTTACTTGATAGTATGAAACTGTGCAGAATTGAGGTTACAGCGAGATTAATATAGAGGTCTACCGATAAGTACTTTGTTATGATAGAGCCATCAAGTTTGTGGCCATGGAAAGGTTATTGAAAAGACTCTGGTCGGAGGAAAGTAGCCATTCCGAGTCCGACCAGTTCTAGGTATCGTCCCCTTTGGTGGAGCAAAGATGATTTTTCCACACTGAATATTATCGCCATCACGTTCAGATATGAAGTTGACGCCGCATTTTACTCGCATGATCTTGAGATCCTCTGAAGGGTATATCCTGACGTTCAGTTTGCTGATGACGTTCTGCTTTTCCTCATAAGTTGCTCCGTCCAGCTTCTTTTCAGCAAGAGCCTTTAAGTCTCGTTGCAAGTTCTCGATGTCGGTAGCATTGAGCCCATTAGTGCTGGTCTGCTGAAAGCGCTGAGTGGGGAACTTATCAATTGGGAGAGGAGAAAGAAGGACTCTTCGACGAAGCCACTTCAACTTATCGGCGCTTATTGGCCTGGCATCGAGAAAAAGCGCTTTTCGCAAAGGAAGAACGATTCCATTATAAGCAGTGGTTGAGCTGGTGTAATAGCCTGCGCCAGCAAAAGCGATACGCCCGCTATTATTGGTACTTATTATTAAACTGGATGTTCGGATATGGCATTAGTTATGGAAAAGTTATACGAACTATCTCCGTTGTTGTTATCGGATTTAGTATAATTTATTACTTGTTTCAATTGTATCCAGGTTGGGGATTTACGGAGTTTCTCAAGAGCCTGTATTTTTCGGCAATTTCGTTCACGGCACTTGGTTATGGCGCCTGGGTTTTAATTAATGGCATCGATTTAGGGTGGCCTAAATATATCGGTGGTGTCGAGGCATTTTTCGGTGTTTTTCTCCTCGCTCTGTTTCTCACAACGTTTACTCGGCGTTGGACACGATAATAGGGATACTTCTCATTGTAATTAAAAATTTACGTTTGTCAATACGTACCTGAGAGGGGAAATACCGTGGTTTATTGACGGAACGCGTAAAAATCCGGGGATTTTCAGGACTGCCGCAGGTTCGTTTGCGCTTTTCCGGACTTCCAAGGAATAATTGATGTTAACAGAGGTCGTGTTTTTAGATCCCAGTTATACAATTATACAATGAGGATTCTCTTCATTTAAACAATCCTTTCTATTAAAATTAAACAATACAATGTAAACTCTGGAATCATCACCCCTATTAATAATTAACCTATTGAATTATCTTTTCGGTATCGTTATAATAACTTAACACGCGATAAATAATAAAGAGGGTTGCTAGATTATGGAAGAAAAGGGTGCATCTGGTGAGGTGGTGCGCGATGGTTATATCGAGAAGATAAATCAGGATATTCTGAAAATGCACCTCTCACGACTAGTTGTTTTTGCTGATGTTGTCAACAGATATGTACAACTCAGGTTGAAAGGCGGCGCCAGCTTTTTAAAACTGCAGGCCGTACTTTTCCTGATAACGAGGGGCGGCAAGCTCACGCCCAGCGAGTTGGCAAAGCTCATGCTGCGGTCACGAAACAGCATCAGCAAGCTTCTTGAAGGGCTGGAAAAAGATGGCTATGTACGACGGTACCACCCCAAGAGAAACCGCCGGACTGTTTATATCGAAGTGACCTCGGCCGGCCTGGATTTTACGATGTCAACGCTTAAAGAGGTGACTGCTCTTGAGGAAGAGGTCAAGTCCTGTCTGGATGAAGGTGAACTTCAGGTTCTCGTGGACCTGTCGCGCAAATTGAGGCTTCGGCTGATTGAAAAGCTCACGGGTTTAAAGTCTTAGGTAGGAGGCCATCGAGTAACAGAATGGGCGCGTTCGGGAAAATGCATCAGAATTACTCAAAACGTGACTTGGCCGCTAGGGAGTGGAAGAAAAAAGGCGGTAAGGTGGCAGGCTACGTCTGCAATGACGTTCCGGAGGAAATGATTTTAGCTGCCGGCCTTTTCCCCTACCGCATAAGCGGCAACCCTGACAGCGGTACGGAGACCGCCGACAGGTACGCTGAAGTTTCCTACGAACCCGATGTTCGCTCCATGTTCAACATGCTGCTCACCGGTCAATATGATTTTCTGGACTTTCTGATTATCCCTCATTCTCGGTACTCCGTTCTGCAAATGTATTATCACCTGCAGAACGTGCGGGAGATAGAGCCTTCCATGAAACTACCGGACTTCTATCTGCTGGACACGCTTCATACGAAGTTCTGGCAAACCGGTCAGTACGTTCGGGACAGAATGCTTGACCTGAAGAAAAAGCTGGAGGAATGGTCCGGCCAAGAGATTACTAACGAAAAACTTTCACGAGCTATCGCCACTGTGAATAAAAACCGAGCCTTACTGAAAAAGGTTGCCGACCTGAGGGGAGAGGTGCCGTCGCGTATTTCAGGGATGGAGGCGCTCCAGATAATCGGCTCATCCATGTTCATGCCTAAAGAGGAGCACAATAAGCTGCTGGCGCAATTCCTGGCGGAGGTTGACCGGCTTCCTGCCAGAAATGGCATGAGGTTGTTCGCCATGGGCAGCCCCCTGGATAATCTGCAGTTCTATGATATAGCCGAGTCTACAGGCGTCACGATAGTTGGCGAGGACAGTTGTTGGGGCAATGGGCATGCCGGCGACCTTCTCGATGCTTCACTTGACCCTGTGGAGGCCATTGCCGAGTGGTATCACTTAAAGGTACCCTGCTCCCGCATGGATTCGATAAGCCGCCGGGTCGAGAATACAGTACAGCGCGTTTTAAAAGCCGGGGCGCAGGGCGTGATATTCTTCTTCCTGGAATGGGATACCGCTCCGGCCTGGGAATATCCTGACCAAAAGAAAGCCCTGGAAGACAGGGGCATCGCGACCATATCCTTCGAGATGCAAAAATACCGGTTCTCTGATAATGACCGCGAACATATCAAAGGCCGTCTGGAAGAGTTTGTTCGGTCGATAGGAAAGGCAAATAATGGTTAATGCACTGCTAGATGGTTTTCGCGCCCTGGATTTGACAGACGAAACCGGATTTATCTGCGGCAAGATTCTGGCGACTATGGGAGTCGAGACCGTTAAGGTTGAAAAACCAGGCGGAGATCCGAATAGAAGAATCCCGCCATATTACCGTAATAAAGACACAAGCCTGTACTGGCTTGCCTACAATACCGATAAGCGTAGTATAACCCTGAACCTGGAGACAGACCAGGGGCGGGAACTGTTCCGCAGACTGGTGGAGAAAGTTGACTTCGTGCTGGAGTCGTTCACTCCCGGTTACCTGGACAACCTGGAATTGGGCTACGATGACCTTTGCCGGATTAATCCCGGAATCATCATGACCTCCATAACCCCTTTCGGCCAGAAGGGCCCCTATGCACAATACAAGGGTTGTGAATTGATAGCCTCCGCGATGAGCGGCGTCATGCTGACCAACGGAGATCCAGACCGGCCGCCACTTAGGGAAGGGCCTGATTCAATATATTACCGCTCCAACGCGGCAGCCGCCCTGGGAACGGTAATGGCCCATTTCCACCGCCGAATTACCGGCGAAGGGCAGCAGGTTGATGTTTCCCTTCAGGAAGTCGCCGCCAGCCGGACGACCACCAACCTGGTCGTCTGGGAATTTGACAAGCGTTTAATCAAGCGAAACAGCATTATACGCACAGTGGGTGCCCGCGCCACCCAGTGGCTCTGGCCATGTAAAGATGGCTATGTGTTCTGGGCGTTCATGGGCGGGCCCATTGGAGCACCGGCGAACCGTGCCCTTTCAAAATGGATGGACTACGACGGGATGGAGAACCCGCTGAACCGGGTAACAAACTGGGAAGAATTCGACATGGCCACAGTACCCAAGGAAGTTCTTGATGCCCAGCAGGAGGCAATACGCAAATTCTTTTTAAACCACACTAAAAGGGAGATTACAGATGAAGGATTGCAGAGACGGATAAATGCCTGTGCCGTAAACAACCCTGCCGATGTGCTCGAGTATCCGCAGCTTGGAGAGCGGGGCTTCTGGACAAACCTGGAACACCCCGAACTGGGCACCACACTATCCTATCCAAAATACTTCTTTCTAAGCAGCGAAACGGAAAACTTTGTGAAGCATCGCGCGCCGCTTGTCGGCGAGGACAATGAAGATATCTATGCGAAGGAACTGGGCTTATCCGGCACAGAAATTTCGAGATTGAAGGAAAACGGTATTATTTGAATGGAAAAACGATTAGGGCAAACTGGCACTGTTACTCGAAAACAGGTACTTGAT
>DATLAD010000091.1:0-18591 GCA_035527575.1 Dehalococcoidales bacterium | reverse complement strand
GTGGCCCCGGCCAGCGCCGATAATTTGATAAAGGTCCTCCGGCTCATGCCGGAGCGACTGTTTCTCCGTCTTTCCGACCTGCCTGGCTTACTGCTCTCCATCACACCTGTCAACCCTTTTTAGCGCTCGCTTCATGGTTACAGTCACACATATTCCTGGAGGTTGATTGGTCTGAATTGGTAACGACTTTGGCTAGTCATGTGTGTGATGTCCGATTCGGCTAATCTGAGCCAAATTTACAATACACTATGGCAACCTAAAAAACAAGGGGGAAGTATCATTTTGTGAAGCCCCGTGGTCATCTTGGCCTCCCGTTTTATGCTACAATGTTTCCAAAATTGGAGGAGACGGAAAAAGGAAGGAGGAGAGGAGATGCCTGAATCAAAGTATGCAAAAAATATAATTACGGAGGACCTGATGCCGCCCCAGCCGGCCGAGGCTATCAAGCTGATGGAGGACCAGGAGAAGGCAGGCAGGACTATCGACCGGACTCTTTTGCTGGGGATACAGGACTCGATACTCAAGGGCTCCTTTTTTGCCGGCTGTGAGATAATATGGGGTCTGACGGGAAATGGCCCGGTGAATATCGAATTAACTCATACCCATGATTTCGACGAAATTATCGGGTTCGGCGGCACCAACCGGGACTACCCGAGGGATCTGGGGGGAGAAATCGAGTTCTGGCTGGGAGACGAAAAACATATCATCACCAGGACCTGTCTCATCTTTATCCCCAAAGGCGTGAAACACTGCCCCATCATTTTCCGGAGAGTCGATACCCCCATTTTCATGTTCGAGGCGGGAAATGACACGGTCTACGAGAAGATAAAATAAACCCAAGCCACTGAACACTCTGGATATTTTTAAAAGATTTTCTTAAAAGTAGCTTCTCGACATACCGGCGGTAAAGTGGAAAATCGGCCTGTCCACCTTTCTAATTTTAAGCGGGCAGTGCTTCGTTCCCGCCGGGACGAAGGCGATAAAGCTCCTGTCCAGGATATTCTGCTTGCCATCTACCCACAGCTCGACTTCTCCACACAGGTCGTAAGGGTCATCCGGGTTGGTGCCGATATAGGCGATGGCCTCATCATAGTCGTGCACGTGCTCTTTTACGGTGCCCTCATCACCCTTGGACCCGGGCCATTTGCCGGGCCAGTACCAGGCGGTTTCCATGTAGAAGGCCCCTTTACGGACATCGCTGTCCAGCGATATTAAACGCATGGCTTCGTTATCCGTGAATGTCGGAGTCCAGGCGGCTTCGATAATCTTTTCTTTTAAATCCGTGACAAAGTACTTTTCATCCCAGTTAGCCATTATTTTCCTTTCTCCTTTCCTTTTTTCTGGTGTCCGCCGGGGTCGGCCTCGGCCAGGGTACCGGCACCGACCATTATAGCCATCTCTATGTGCGGTTTATCGAAACGCTTCCAGGTAAGCGGCCCGTGTTTGACGCCCCTGGGCACGAAAACCGCCGAGGTTTTATTGATGGTGAGTGGTTGGCCACCTACCACGAACTCTATTTCCCCGCCAAGCTCTTCACGATTATCGGGGTCGGCACCCATGTGTATGACGATTTCGTCGTAATCATGAACGTGCTCATAAATATGGGTGGGCGGGTCCGGCATATCGAATACCCAGCCGATTTCCACATACATATCTGACCCGGGCACCAGGTTGTTGCTCATCACGGTCATCGAGGGGTGACGGCCTTTGACTTCTTCGGTGGGTATTACTTCGTAAGCGGGTTTCTTGACGAAATACTTTTCAGAGTTGATTTTGGACATTTTCTCTCTTTCCCCCTCTATTTATTTAAATGCGGTTGTAACGGATTATAGTTCCTTTATTCTGATCCGGTCAATTAACCCGAAGTCATGCCGCCGTCAATCGGCATAACGTGGCCGGTGATGAAAGAAGCCGCATCCGAACAGAGCCAGATGACGGCCTCCGCCATGTCCTCCGGCTCGGCCAGCCGCTTCATCGGAATCATATCGGACATTTGCCGTTTCTCCTCCGGGAGCGTACTGGTGAGGTTTTCCACCAAAAGCGTCCGTTCGGTAGGGCCCGGTAAGATTGTGTTCACCCGGATGCCGGAGGTAGCGCACTCCAGGGCTGCCGTTTTGGTAAGTCCGATCAGGCCGGCTTTGCTGGCGGAATAGGCGCAGAAGCCCGGTACAGGTTTCAAAGCTCCAACGGAAGAAGTATTAACGATTACCCCGTACTTCTGCTTGAGCATCTGCCGTATCTCGTACTTCATGCAGAGGAAGACGCCTTTCAGGTTGATGTCTATGGTGCGGTCCCAGATTTCCTCCGGGCAGTCGACGATATTGACCACGGGCACGCGCTTGCCATCCGGCCCGATGCCGGCGTTGTTAAAAGCGTAATCCAGGCGTCCGAAGGTCTGAACGCATTTATCGACCATTGCCTCCACCTCTGCCGCCCTGGAGACATCGCATTTAACAAAAATCGCCTCGCCGCCGGCCTCTTTAATGAGAGATACCGTCTCTTCGCCGCCTTTTATATTTTTATCGGTGGATACAACAACCTTCGCCCCCTCGCGGGCAAAAATCCGGGCGGTTACCTTCCCGATTCCCGAAGCTCCGCCGGTGACCAGCGCCACCTTACCCTGGAATTTTTTCGCCATCTGAGTCTCCTTTTTTCTTCCTCTACCGGGGTATTATCGATTAAATAAAGGCCCCGGCAGGATGATAGATAATCCGCACATGCCAAATAGTATATTTATATTATATTCCATATTACGATTTGAGCAGAGAATGAAATAATGATAGCATAATATGCGTTTGTCACCTTGTCAATGTATATTAATACATGTCACCTGGAGGGCCTGAAGTATTATAATATATCAATCAGGAGGAATATAGTGTTACTAGAAAATAAAGTGGCTATAGTTACCGGCGGCGCCAAAGGAATAGGCAGGGGTATTGCTCTGAAGTTTGCCCGGGAAGGCTGCGATGTTGTCGTCAATGCTTTGCATATCGAAGGCGCCGAAAAAGTGGCGGATGAAATCAGAGCTATGGGGCGCAGGTCCCTGGCGATAAAAGCCGATATATCAAACAGCGCCGAAGTAAATGACATGGTGGACGAGACTATCAAACAGTTCGGCAAAATCGATATCCTGGTTAACAATGCCGGGGGGGTCATGGGCGTGCAGGGGGGAAATACCGATACGGCAACCGAAGAGGACTGGGACAGGGTTTTAAGCGTGAATCTGAAAGGGGCTTTTTTAGTCTGTATGGCAGTCATACCCCATATGAAAAAGAATAAATATGGCAAAATCGTCAACCTTTCATCCATGGGCGCCGTTCATCCTTCCGTTTCCGTGCTTCATTATCATGCTGCCAAAGCAGGGATTTTGGGTCTAACGCTGAACCTGGCCTTCGAACTGGCCCCGTTTAATATCTATGTAAATGCCATCGTACCGGGGCCCATTGAGACGCCGTTCTGGGATGCTTTGCAGCCGCCGGGGCCGGAGAGAGACGCGTTTCTGGCGGCGTTGGCCAAAAAGGAAATACCTCTGGGTAGAACGGGCACTCCGGATGACATCGCCGGGCCGGCCCTGTTCCTGGCATCCGGGCTCTCGGATTATGTGACCGGTCAAATCATATATGCCGCCGGAGGTCAACCGCTGTCATCACATGCCTCAACTTTCTTATCTTCGACTGAAAGCTCGGGCGGATAAGCTGGAGACACGGCAGCAATTTTAACAACGGGCGTGCCGCCGCGTATTATGCTGTTAAATGACTGTAGATAATAACGGAGGAAACAATGCAGAAACTCAGGGTCAGGAACAAGCGAATAGACGATGACCTGTTGATGAAAAAGAGGCGGGAGGAACTGGACAGGTGGCCGACCGGCAGGGAAGTCGATTTCGATGAGGCGGTAGCCTACCAGAAAAGCCTGCCCGACAGTAAGATCTGGTGGAAGGTGATGGTGAAGCTGCGCGAGGAGGGCAGGATGAGCGTCTTCCCCAGGGCAGGAACGCCGATACTCGAAGATATGATAGAGCTCTGCCAGGCCCTGAGAGACTCGGGAGTTGTCCTCATCCCGGTGACAACCGACAGTTATACGCGACTAGGCCAGTACGAAAAGGTCGAAGGGATTCTAAAGGAGTGCTATAAAACCGGCAAGCCGCTGCTGAACGGGTTTCCCATTATCAACTACGGAGTGAAAAAGACAAGGAAGCTCGTGGAAAGCGTCGATGCCGCCTTCAGCCCCCGCGCCGCCGGCGGCGAAATCGCTATCGCCTCGGGCATGACTACCTGGCCGGGGGGCGTCGGCATGGAATTCCTGACCTTCGGCAGCTATTCGAAAAGGCAGAGCATCAGAGAGCTCGTTGCCAAGAGCCAGAACGGTATGAGGACTATCGGCTGGTATGCCGACCGCGGCGTGATACTCTGCACCGACCTTCATGGCTGGCTGCCCGGCGCTCCCTTCCCGTTGAGCGTAAATATTGTCTGCATGATTATCGAGGCCCTGACCGGGGCGGAGCAGGGACAGAAGGCCCTGTACCCGCTGGTACCCTGCATGGGGAATATGGTGCAGGACCTGGCCTGGATAAGACTGGCCCCGAGACTGATAAGGGAGTACCTGGACAGGTTCGGCTATCAGGATACGATGATAGTGGGCACCTGCCCCGCCCAGACACCCCTCTTCCCGGTGGCCATGGATATGGGAGGAGCGTTTGCTTATCTTTGCTACGTGTCCATGGTGGGGGCGTTATCTAAAAGTAACGCGGTCGACCTGAGAAGTATCGACGAGGGGGCCGGCGTTCCTACTAAAGATACCAACACGGTAAGCTACCGGGCGGCGAAATGGATTTTCGACGTGGTACGGGAGCAGCAGATAGAAATCGATGTTAAAGGCATAGACACGGAAGAGAAGGTAACCGAGGCCGAGGTAAGGGCGATACTCGATAGAATCCTTGACCTTGGCGACGGTGATATCGTCGACGGTACGATAAAGGCCGTCGAATCCGGAGTGCTCGATTCGCCGTGGAGTCCTAACGTGACCGTCAAAGACCAGGTGCTGGGGGTAAGGGATGCCAGGGGGGCCTGCCGTTACCTCGAATTCGGCAGTCTTCCAATCCCCGAAGAGATTAAAGAGTTCCACCGCGAGAAAGTGGCGGAGAGGGAGAAGCTGGAGGGGAGAAAGGCGGATTACCATACCGCAGTTAAGGACCTGTGGAGTCTCAGTAAAGGGAAAATAGTGGGCATACCCCCTTATGACCAGTAGCCTCCTTAGTTAGCGTAGTACAATAAGCTCGGAAGGAGAAGCGATGAAGAAAGCACCGACAATAATAACCGGAACGGTGGGAATGGATGCGCATGTAATCGGCACTAAAGTCGTCTCCCGCGCGCTGAAGGATGCCGGGTTCAACGTCGTCGCGCTGGGTATACAGGTATCTCCGGAGGAGTTTATCAGCGTCGCGCAGGAAACAAACGCGGACGCTGTCCTGATGACCTCGCTCTACGGCATGGCCGAGCTGGACTTGAAAGGATTTAACGAGAAACGGATGGAGGCCGGCCTGGGGGACGTTATCCTTTATATCGGCGGCAACCTGATGATAGGCAGGTATGACCCCAGGGAAGCCGAGGAGAAATTTAAAAAACTGGGGTTCGATAGAGTCTACCCGCCCGAGGCGGACATAGATGCGGCTATTAATGACCTCAAACATGATTTAAAAGCGAAAGGCAAGATGTGAGGTTGTTTGGCAACCGCTCATGGTGAGCCCGTCGAACCAGAGCGGTATGCTTTCTATTCCCTTCGACAGGCTCAGGGTGAGCGGTTGATTGAGAAATAACTTTCGTTGCTAATCAACCTTTAGGATATAGTCGGGAAATAAACGTTGCGGTGGTTATAGATGGATGATATCAGGCTGCTGATTGATTTCGGAAGCACGTTCACCAAAGTCGTCGCGGTTGACCTCGATAAGGAGGAAGTAATTGCGGCGGCCCGGGTCCCCTCTACTGTCGAGAGCGATATCACGGTGGGGTTGGGGGAGGCCTTAAAGAAAATCGAGGAAAATACCGGCACAGGCAATCTGGAGGAGAGGGAAGCCCTGGCCTGCAGCAGCGCCGCCGGCGGCTTGCGCATAGTCTGCGCCGGTTTCGTGCCGGAGCTTACCAGCAAAGCGGCCAATCATGCCGCGCTGGGGGCCGGCGCGAAGGTAACAGGCTGCTATTCATACAAACTTACGCAGCAGGAAATACAGGAGATAGAGGCTGCTTCTCCCGATATAGTGCTGCTCTCTGGCGGGACGGACGGCGGAGACGAGCAGGTTATCATCCATAACGCCGGGATGCTCTCCCGCACCGGCCGCACTATCACCAATATCATCGTCGCCGGTAATAAGACGGCTTATGACGAAATAAAGTATATATTCAGGGGTAATAGTAAAAACGTTATATATACCAGGAACGTCATGCCCGAAATAGGCGTGCTGGATGTCGCTCCATGTAACCGGGAAATACGCGAACTGTTCATGAAGAACATCATCGAGGCCAAGGGCATCGCTAAAGCCAGGGCAATCATTAAAGATGTTATCATGCCGACACCCTCGGCCGTGCTTGAGGCGGCCAGGCTGATTGCCGATGGATGGGGGGATAGCGAAGGTTTCGGTGAGCTTATCGTCATTGATGTCGGCGGGGCGACCACGGATGTTCACTCCATCGCTCAGGGCAAACCTGCCCAGCCGGATATTATTGTAGCCGGTCTGCCCGAGCCTTATGAAAAAAGGACGGTAGAGGGAGACCTCGGCCTGAAATACAACCTGGACAGGTTGCTGGAACTCGTTAAGGAGAGAGAGACGCCGCCCAACTTCGATGCTATGGTGAGGAGATTTCATGAAGGGGAACTCCCCAGGACCGAAGAAGAGCTGGCCTGCCACCGGCTGCTGTCCTGTCTCACCGTAGAGGTGGCCGTGAGCCGGCATGCCGGGAAGATAGAAGTGGTTTACGGGCCCACCGGAGAAAGGCTGGTTCAACACGGTAAGGACTTAACCGGTGTTAAAACCGTGATAGGCACGGGGGGCCCCATAGTATTTTCGGGAAGTCGCCGGGAGATACTGGGAAATGCCCTGTTCCGGGAGGAGGCCCCCTTTGTTCTCAAGCCCAGGAACCCGAAATTCTACATCGATGAACAATATATTCTCTACGCGGTGGGACTGCTCAGCCAGGTCGACCCGGAGAAGGCCTTAAGCCTTGCCAGGAAGTACCTCAAACAAATATAGTATTTGTAGATTTTTAATAAAAAAAACTGTCATTGCGAGACCCCGATGAAATCGGGGGCGAATCAATCTCAAATACGGACTAAGTGATTGCTTCGCGGAGTTTATCCTGAGCGTAGCGTGAGGGCTCACAATGACTATGCAGGTTTGTTTTGAAGTGAAGGGGGAATATGCTTAGCCATTGCCGGGCGCTGGATTTAACCGACGATAGAGGATTTCTGTGTGGCAAGGTACTGGCCGACCTGGGTGCCGACGTCATCAAGATTGAGAGGCCGGGCGGCGACCCTTCACGCCGGATTGGCGGTTTCTGGGGAGACGTTCCCGACCCTGAAAAAAGCCTGTACTGGTTCGCTTATAACTCGAATAAACGCGGCATCACGCTGGATATTGAAAAGGCGGAAGGCCGGGAGATATTTAAAAAGCTGGTCAGGACCGCCGATTTCGTTATAGAGTCGTTTCCGCCGGGCTATATGAACGAATCAGGTTTGGGTTATTCCAGCCTCAGCGAGATTAACAAAGGAGTAATCATGGCGTCCATCACGCCCTTCGGCACCGAAGAGCCCTACCGGGACTATAAAGATTCGGATATAGTAATTATGGGCATGAGCGGGACGCTGTACCAGACCGGCGAGTCCGACGGTCCGCCGGTGCATATCAGCATGCCGCAGGCCTGCCTGCACGCCGGGGCAGATGCCGCTGTAGGTATGATGATTGCTTATTATCACCGGGAGAAAACCGGCGAAGGGCAGCATGTAGACGTATCCATGCAGCAGAGCGCCGCCTGGTTCCAGGCCAACGCCGTGCCGACCTGGGAGCTTAACAGGAGAAACCTGAAGCGGTCCGGCGCTTTTCGTGCCGGCATGAGCAAGGATGTCGGCCAGCGGCAGGTATGGCCGTGCAAAGATGGGTATGTTTTCTTCAACGTCATCGGCGGCAGGACGGGCGCCAAGTCTTTGAGCGCGCTGGTAGCCTGGATGGATAGTGAGGGCGGGGCTACCGATTTTCTACGCAACATCGACTGGGACAACTTCGATATGTTCACGGTTACGAAAGAAGAAATGGACAGGATATCCGGGCCCATCGGGGAATTCTTCCGGAGGCATACGAGAAAGGAGCTTCTGGCAGGCGCCGTGCCGAGGCGGGTATCCATCGGCCCGCTATCCGGTATGCATGATTTGCTGAACGACCAGTGCCTCAGGGAACGCAATTTCTGGAAGGAAATCGAACACCCCGAACTGGGGACAGGCATCACCTACCCGAGGGAATTCGTGAAGTCGACGGAAAAAGACTGCTCCATCCGCTTTCGTGCTCCGCTAATCGGCGAGCACAACGAAGCAGTTTACAGCAGTATAGGGCTTTCAAAACAAGACCTTATTAAGTTAGAAAAGGCTGGAATCATCTAGAGGGAGTAACGGCATTGGAGATAAATAACCGGGAAGGCGTATTCAGCGGCCTGACGATACTGGCTTTCTGCTGGGCGGTGGTCGGCCCGCTGACGATGAAGTTCTTTGCCGACCACGGGGCGACGGTTATCCGGGTGGAAACGAGTAAAAGACCGTGTACCATGAGGACTTCTGCCCCTTATAAGGACGATGTGCCGAACTATAACAAGGGCGGCTATTTCAACTATTATAATTCGAATATTTTAAGCCTGTCGCTGAACATGGATACCCCCGAAGCTCGCGAGATAGCCAGGCGGCTGGCGGTCGAGTGCGACGTTTTCATGGAGAACTACACGCCGGGAGTCATCGAAAAGTGGGGACTGGGTTACGAGGAACTGAAAAAGATACGCCCTGACATTATCATGCTGCGGCAGAGCGGTTACGGCTCGTGGGGGCCTTATGCCAACCTGCCGGCCTTCGGCATGGTGCTGGTGCCCATCGCGGGCTTACCCAATTTCATCGGCTGGCCGGGCAAAGAGCCGCTGCCGGTGGGGGTATCGGCCTATACCGACTGCATCAGCCCGCGTTTCGCCACGGCGGCATTAATTGCCGCGCTCGATTACCGTAAAAAGACCGGGAAGGGCCAGCTACTGGACCTGTCGCAGTTTGAAACGGCGATATACTTCCTGGCGCCGGCCGTTCTCGAATACGTTTCCAGCGGCAGGGAGCCGGAAAGAATCGGGAATTCTTCCCCGTACGCCGCCCCGCACGGCGTCTATCCTTGCAAGGGTGACGACCGCTGGTGCACCATAGCCGTGTGCAGTGAAGAAGAATGGACAAGTCTTTGCCGGGAAATAGGCAGACCTGAATATGCAGAAGACCCGCGATTCGATTCTTTAGCTAACAGGAAGAATAACGAAGACGAGCTTAATAAACTGATTGGCGAGTGGACTGCCGGCCTTACCGCCGAAGCCGTTATGGAACAGCTTCAGGCCGCCGGAGTGCCGGCCGGCGTTGTGAAAAATACGGCAGACGTATATAACGACCCGCAGTTGAGAAAACGCAATATCTACTGGCCGATGGAGCACAGCGAGATGGGAGTGTTCACCCACCAGGGGCAGAGCTTCCAACTATCCAAGACGCCGTCGAAAGCTTATTCGCCGAGCCCTCTCCTGGGTGAACACACTGAATATGTCTGTACTAAGTTACTGGGCATGTCCGATGAGGAGTTTATCGACCTCATGCAGAAGGGGGTCTTCGAATAGGAAGGGTTTTTTCTCCGAGGACATCCGAGAGTGTCATTCCCGCCCCGTATCAGCGTACGGGGTAAACTCCGGCGGGAATCCAGAGGAGGGGATAAGAGGAGTGGATTCTGGCTTTCGCCAGAATGACAAAAAATAGCACATGGAGGTATGAAATGCTGAAGTTTGAAAAAGCAGGAGACTTTAATGATGTTATTTATGAGAAAAGCGGCTATATCGCCCGTATCACCCTGAACGACCCCGAGACAATGAACACCGGCGTCAAAGACTTCTGGAAGGCGCTTTCCGTGGTGGAAGAAGCGGACGATATAAAAGTGCTGATTATCAAGGGGGCAGGCCGAGCCCTGGCCGCAGGAGCCCCCCTCCACGAGGTCGGCTTCGTCTACGGGTGGAAAGATCCCAAGCCCGGCGAAAAAGCGCCTCGTACACCTATCCGTCAGCGGCTCAAGTTCGATAGAAAGCTTTTTTATGAATGCGCGCAAAAGATGCTCTTTTTCCCCAAGCTGACCATCGTCCAGGCGCACGGCTACCTGCTCGGGGCGTCCATGGACATGTATCTCCTGTGCGACTTCATCGTCGGCGCCGAGGACTGCAAGTTCGGCGAGATAGAAGTGAGACTAGGCATTCCCAACCTCACCATCACGCCGATAATGATACTGCGCTGCGGGCTTACCAATGCCCTCGACCTTTGTCTGACCGGCCGGATGCTGGACGGGAAGGAAGCCGCCCGTATCGGCCTTATCAACCGGGCTGTCCCGGAGGACAAGCTGGAGGAAGAAGTCAACCGCTACGCCGAGGGTTTCGCCAAATTTCCTTTCGACGGCATCGCCATGGGCAAGGCTTCCAAACAGGTCGTTTACGATATCATGGGAATAACCAGCGGCCTGACCAACCATTTCATGATGCACACCCTCGGCACGAATATCCACTTCGAGGAAGACGAGTTCAACTTCTTCAAGGCGAGAAGAGACATGGGTGTCAGGGACGCCATTCACGCGCGCAACAAACTCTACGAGCAATTAGATAAATGATGTGATTCAGGGAAGGATGTAAAGAGAAGTAGCGCGGAGGAGGTCATCATGGTATATCCTCTTGAAGGTATTAAAGTCCTGGACTTAAGTATCGCGGTAGCGGCGCCCTTCGGCGGGACGATGCTGGCCGATATGGGCGCGGAGGTAATCAAGGTAGAAAGAGTGCAGGGGGAAGCGCAGAGGTTGGGACTTCCGGCCGGGATGGACGATGTGCTCGATACCAGGATAACCGAGGGGGCCGCCGATAAAGCTGACTGGATGGCGTTTAACCGCGGTAAAAAGGACCTGGCTATAGATATCAGGACGGAGAAGGGGAAAGAGATTATCCTGAAACTGGCCGGAGATACCGATGTTATTTTACAGAGCTTCCGTCCCGGCGTGGCGGAAAGACTGGGAATAGGCTACGAAGACATATCTAAAATCAATCCGAAAGTCATTTACTGCTCTTTCTCCGGCTACGGCGAGACCGGTCCCGTAGCTCACCGCGCCGGCGGGGACATGTGGAGCCAGGCAATGTCGGGTATGGTAAGCGTGATGGGATACCCCGGCGGGGCACCGCAGATGCTGCCTTTCCCCGCCTGCGACCATGTCGGCGGGATGCTCGTGGCCTATGCCGTAATGACAGCCTTGTTCGTGCGGGAGCGGACCGGACAGGGGCAGGCCGTAACCGTTAACAACCTGGACGCCGCATTGTACCTGCAGTTCAGCGGCTTCGCCGAATACCTGGCCGGTGGGAGGATGCCGTATAAATCGGGACGGGGTTACGGCACGCCGCCCTTCGGCCCCCTGCGCGCCAGAGACGGGGACGTGCTGACCATCTTCGGGACCGGCCCGATGTGGCCCGACTTCTGTAAGCTGGTGGGAGTAGAAGAGCTGGCGCACGACCCCAGGTTTGAAACCGATGAAGCGAGATGGGAGAACCGGGAGGAAATCGGGCGGCTCCTCGACGAGCCGTTCAGCCGGAAGACCAGGGCGGAATGGCAGCAGATATTCAGGGAGGCCAAGATGCGCTGCGACCCCTGTTTAACTTACGAAGAGGTATACGCCCATCCCCAGCTGGAGGCAAACGATATGATTTATACCGCGAAGCATCCCGTCCGCGGGGAAGTGAAAATGCTGGGCCTGCCGGTAAAGCTGAAAAAAACTCCGGGGCGTCCTCAGGGTCCTTCACCTCTTCTGGGGCAGCATACCGGAGAGATTCTTCTCAGGCTGGGGTATTCATCTGAAGATATTGCCGGTCTTGAAGCAGAAGGGGTAATCAGGACCAGCCGTAAAAAGGCTTAAAGCCTATTCCTCGAGCACTATCCTGGCATCGGCCGCCACGGCTCCGTCTTTAAAGGCAAAGATGGGATTCAGGTCAATTTCTTTAATCTCGGGTGTATGCTCCGCAAAATCGGAGACCTTGAGCAATGTATCTTCTAAGGCCGGTATATCGACGGGCTCCTGCCCGCGGTAACCCTGAAGCAAAGTATACCCCTTTATTTCTCGAATCATCTCCGCAGCGTCCCCCGGTTCTATGGGAATGATTCTGAAGGAGACATCCTTCAGGACCTCCACGAATATTCCCCCCAGGCCGAACATGATTACCGGGCCGAACTGGGCGTCCTTGAACATGCCTATGATTATCTCTACTCCCGGCCCGGCCATGCTCTGTACGGAGACGCCATCGATTTTCGCCCCGGGGTATTTTTGCCGGGCGGATGCCATGATTTCCCGGCAGGCTTTCCGTACCTCTGCCCTGTTTTTAAGCCCGACCTTGACGCCGCCGGCGTCGCTTTTATGGGAAATATCGGGGGAGGCTACCTTCAGCACCACGGGGAAGCCGATATCGGCGCTGATGGCCGCGGCTTCTCTCTGAGATGAAGCCAGCCTGGTTTCTACGGTATGTACACCGATAGATTTAAAGACCTGCTTGGCTTCAATCTCCGTCAGGACTGTTCTGCCCTGTTTTTTCACGCTATCGATAATCCGGTTTGCCTTGCTCATACTTCCCCCTGTCCAGGAAGCGGACATTACTTACCCGTGGAGGCGTCGAGATACCGTCGATACCAGGCTAAATGCCGCATTACCCTGGCGGCGCGGCGCGCATTGGACTGGACCAGGAGTTTTTCCCGGCGAAAAAGCGACGATATGGTTGGGTCGGGAGTGATATCGCGCGATTGCCACATTAAAATAACCGGCTTCCCGTATTTTTCCGACTTCTCCCTGATTAACTTCACATTTTTCTCTTCCTTTTCTCGATAAGCATTAATCTGCCCGGCGTTAAGGCCCAGGCGGTTGGCGAGTTGTGTCCTGTCCATAGCTATCGGGGCGAGCAGGAAGACCGCATCAATATTATCATCCTCGAGCAGCGCCAGGAGCAGGTCGACTATTACCGGGAACTCGGCCGTACTGGGGCCGGCCATATCGACGGGATTCCGGCGGGACCACCGCGGGGGCAGGTATTTATCCAGTTTCCTCACCGTCGACGGTTCGAGCGTGCCTATGGCCAGTCCTTCCTTCTCGCACGCTTCGGCGGTCAACGCCCCCGGCCCGCCCCCGATGCTCAATATGCCGACCCTGTTACCCCGGGGCAACGGGCAATTGAGCAATGCATACACCACGTCGCAGAGCTCGTCGTCGTCATCGACTCTGATTACTCCCGACTGCCTGAAGGCGGCGGTGTAGACCTCGTCGGCGCCGGCCAGCGCTCCGGTATGGGACATGACGGCCCTGGCGGACTCCCCCGTCCCGCCTACCTTGACGACGACAATCGGTTTGCGGGCGGTGATTTCCCGGGCCAGCCGGAGGAAGCGTCTCCCGTCCCGCAGACCTTCGATATATGCGGCGATTATTCTGGTGTCATCATCCCCGGCCAGATATTCCAGGTAGTCTTCCATGCGAAGGTCAGCCTCGTTGCCGGTGCTGATATATTTACTGAAAGCGACCCCGGCTGCCGTTAGATTGTGGACTATCTTGAGGCATAAGTTGCCGCTCTGCGCCAGGACGACGGCCGGTCCTCGAGGCATTTCCCATGCCTGGCCAAAGGTTGACAGCTGCGACCGCGTATCGGCGTGCCCCATGCTGTTCGGCCCGATAAAGCGTATGCCCCCCCGACGGGCAATCTCGACTGACTCCGCTTCCAGTTTCCGCCCTTCCTCGCCCGTTTCGGCGAACCCGGCGGAAATAACCACGGCGGCTTTGACCGCTTTCGATACACACTCACGCAATACGTCGGGAACCAGCTCGGCTGCGACGACTATCACCGCTAAATCGACCGTATCCGGGATATCCAGCACGCTGTGGTAAGCCTTGACCCCGAGAACCTCCGCAGCTTTGGGGTTAACCGGGTAAATACGCCTGCCCTCCGTGGCGAGAATGCCCTTCATAATATTGTTTCCCCACGACCCCGGCGTGTTGGATGCCCCGATAACGGCGATAGAACCCGGGGAAAATAGATATTGCCAGTGGTCTTTTGTCTCCGGGCTCATGTTCAATTATAATACCTCTCTACGGCCAGAGTTCCCCGGCTATATCGTCCAGGCCCAGTTCCAGCAGCTTTTTCCGGCTCGGTTTCGTCGTTACCCGGTCCCAATCCAGGGCGTCAAGGGTCTCGTTTATCTGGGTCTCGATATCTGACGTCACGCCGGCCAGCGGGCCCTCTTTCCGGGGAGGGCGACCGATTATCCTGCCGTGCACCTTGAGCTCCCGTGGATTAATCCCTTCGCGCAGGGTAAAGAGATGCCTGATATTGGCAATCCGCTCGCCGCACTTGAGTATCCTGTCCATGGAATAGTCCCGGCCCGTTACGGCGCTCATATACCCCGCGATGTACTTGCCCGGTTCGGGCACCAGGGTGTCGCTGTGCAGGCAGAGCCCGGAGGCGTTGAGAACGTAATCCTCGAACTGACTGGGCCCGAAGCCGGAGGTATGGCGGCCGGGGGTAGCGTCCATCTGGTACCTGGCAGCAGTAGGCTTACCCCGGAAAAACGGAAAATCGAACTTGGGGTCGTGTAACCCCAGCTCCTGACCCCCGATATGCACCGCGAACTCCCCGGCTCCCTTGCCGATTCTCTCGGCGGCAAGCTTAACACCGTCGGCAAGTACGCCACCGAATCCCTCCCGCCGGGCCAGCTTCTCCGTCATGGCAATCATAGCGCGGTGGTTGCCCCAGGTGAGTTCGATTCCATCGGCATCTTTCCTGGAGATGATGCCGTGCTCATAGCATTCCATGGCGAAGGCAATGATAGTGCCGGTGGAGATGGTATCCAGTCCGTAGCTGTTGCAGATATGGGTCGCCATGGCTATGGCCTCGGGGTTATTGTTGAGGCACATCGCTCCGAAAGCGGCTGCGGTCTCGTATTCCGGGCGGTGAGTGTCCGCCGGGTATTTATAATCGCCGGTGCCCTCTTTTAATCTGCCCTTGCAGGCAACGGGACAGCGCCAGCAGCCCATTCGCCTCGCCACCCTGGCATCTACCACGTCCTTGTTGAGACCCGAAACGTCGGGCAGGTCAATGACGCCTATACCGCCCCAGTTTTTCACCGGCGTATCGCCGCTGTGGGCCGACTCGTCGGTGTGGACGTTGGTGCCGTACCTGTGAAAGCCCTCGAGTCCCGGCCCTTTTATCTCGGCCATATGCGCCTGTCTCAACCTGTTGACCGCATCGGCGTCAGCTATGGGGACTTTCATGTTTCCCCTGACCACCACCGCCTTTAGCCTCTTGGAACCCATAACCGCCCCCAGTCCCGAGCGCCCGGCGGCGTCTCCTCCATAGTTCATGAGGCAGGCAACGAGGGAGAGTTTCTCCCCGGCCGGGCCGATGCTGACCACCCTGGCCGTTTTCCCCAATTCAGCCTTCAAAGTATCATCGGTTTCAAAGGTGCTCTTACCCCAGAGGTGCGCCGCATCTTTTATTTCAGCTTTGCCGTTCTCAATAAAGAGAAAAACCGGCTTCTCGGAAACGCCGGTAACAAATACGCCGTCATAGCCGGCGAACTTCAGGTCAGGACCGAAATCACCGCCGCAATTGGCATCTCCCCACCCCCCGGTGAGTGGCGATTTCCCCGCTACCGTAAAGCGGCAACCGGTAATAGCCGGGGTGCCGGTGAGCGGCCCGGTAAGCAGGCCGAGCGTGTTCTCCCTCCCCAGCGGGTCTACCCCGCTTTTCTGCCGACTGTAAAGGAGCCTGGCGCCGATGCCATAACCGCCGATGAAATCTCGGCAAAGATTCTCATCGGGCGGCTCCTCTTTCATCACTCCTGTAGAGAGATTCACGAACAGGAGTTTCCCCATGTAGCCTCCAGCCATTAATGCTCCTTTCCGGGGGAATCCCAAAAGATATTTACATTCTACTCGTGTTCAGCTCTGCTATCAACCCGTAAGTAAAAAGTAAAATCCCCCGAGGTTTTTTCCGATTCGAGGGATTTTAGCTTTGAAAGAAGAGAGTAACAGGTCACATCATGCTGGGCAGGTAAGTGCTGAGCGAAGGCACGGCCACCAGCAGAGCCACATGGCAAAAATCAGCAATAACGAAAGGTATTATGCCGCGGTAGAGAACCCCGAGGGGCTCATTAATCACTCCGGTCAGAATAAACAGGTTAATGCCGAAAGGCGGCGTTATCATTCCTATCTCAATCATCCTCACCATGATGACGCTGTACCATATCAGGTCGAATCCCATTGCCTCCATCAAAGGGTACATGATAGGAATGGTGAGGAGTAGCACGGCAATAACATCAAAAAACATGCCGCAGATAACATAGAATACGATGACAACAATCAGGATAACCAAGGGCGGTACCGGCAGTCCGGAGATAAACTCGCTGATGGTAGTGGGAATCTGGGTTATGGCCAGGAAGGCGTTGAACATGTAGGCGCCGACCAGCATGAGAATAATCATGGCGGTCGTCATGGCGCACTCCATCAGGGAATCCCAGAAGCCTTGAAGGCCCAGCTGTCTCTTGGCCAGACTGATAACCAGCGCCCCGAAGGCCCCGATGCCGCCGGCCTCGGTAGGCGTAAAGATACCGCCGTAAATACCTCCCATTATCAGGAGGAACAGAAGGACCACCGGCCAGGTCAGCTTTACGGAAAACCACTTGGCTTTCCAGGTCGTTTTAACCGATGCCGGAGCTAATTTCGGATTGAACCGGCATAAAATGAAAATGGTGAAGATATAAAACAGGGCTTCGAGAATACCGGGTATTATCCCGGCGATAAACAGCTTGCCGATGGACAGCTCCGTGAGGATACCGATGAGGACAAACCCCATGCTCGGCGGTATTAAAATACCCATGGTGCCCCCGGCCGCAATACTTCCCGCCGACATCGCCCTGCTATACCCCAGTTTTTTCATCTCTGGGTACGCCACCTGGCCCATGAGTATCGCACCGACGGCACTGGTGCCGGCACAGGCGGCTATCAGGGCGCAGGCAAAAACCGTGGCCATAGCCAGGCCGCCCTTTAACTGCCCCATCCAGGTACGGGCCATTTCATAAGCCTCTCTGCCTATCCCGCTATGGGCGACAAATGAGCCCATAAGCAGGAAGAGAGGCAGCACGGCAAAATTGTAATCATTTAGTCTATCAAACGGCAGTATGGCCAGATTGCTGACGGCACCACCCAGACCGCCTATGGCGGCAAAGCCGACGAAACCCACCAGGATCAGAGCGAAACCTATGTGCACACCCATCAACAGGAGAACCATAAGGGCAGCTATGCCTATTAAACCGATTTCAGTCTGACCCACGTCTGAACACCTCTCTAGCCGTGATGAAAATATCTATCAGAAGTATCACACACAACCAGCCGAAGCCTATAGACAGTATAAACATAAAGGGCCAATACGGCATCTTTAAGGTTACGCTGACACCGCCAAGCGTTTTGAATATATACGCCCACGCCCTTAATCCCGACTGCCAGCATATCATACCGGTTACCGCGGCACCTATAATGTAGGAAATGAGATACACTATAGCTTGTCCTCTGGAGGGCAAGCGGTCAGCGAGTATACTGATCCTGATGTTCCCCTGGTTAAGCTGACAGAAGCCCAGCCCCATGCATCCGGCTATCACCAGCATAATGCCGATAAGTTCGAAGGTACCTGTTATCGGTTTGAGAAAAAAATTACGACCGCAAACATCGGCAACCGAGAGTACCATCATTATGCTGAGTACGACGGCCGCAATAACCGCCATCACCCTGCTAATCTTTAGTGTAACTTTGCCGCATCGTGATGTTATTCGCTCCTCTTGCTGTTGCAATTTACCTCCTGTATTGCTTACATCGGACAGGTAGGGTCAAGAGAATCTAAGGGGGTATCAGTTATTATCTAAAAAAGCGGTATATTTTCAAAGCCACCGGCTGTAAAATAATCCAACGATATTATAGGCTCTTTAATACCTCCTTTCCGTATTATTAGAGCTTATTATATAACCCGCCGAATAATTTATGCAAAACTTGGCGAAATTATACACTACGTTGATGAAATAGACAAGACTCGCGGTAACACATGCGTGCTCAGATTCTTATTAAATATTCTATGTATTTATTAATTTTTCCGGGCAATTTAAAACACAGCTTGAGAGGGGGTTGACAGAGACAGGAAATAATTATAGAGTGTGAATTAACTTAACATATAAATAATCTATTATATCAATATTGAGTAAAAGGAGGTGGCAGGATGTGAAGGCAGA
>DATLAD010000090.1:0-6009 GCA_035527575.1 Dehalococcoidales bacterium | reverse complement strand
TGCCGGATTTTATCCACTCCTTGAGTATCTTGGCGATTTCCACCGCCCCCGGATAGCTGGAGCGTGAAGCGGTCGGCACGTCTTTCCCCTTGACCCTGATTTTACCGCTCTTAAGCTCGGCGTAACTGACCTCGGCCAGTATGTCCGGCTTGAGTTGCGGGAAGGCGTCCGAATAATCGATAACCGGCGCCAGGATATCCGCATCGGTTACCGTGGTATACTCAAGAATTTCCTCGGACAGAATCGGAATCGGCACCCCGACGCCTACGGTCAGGCTGCACCCGTAACCGAGGACGCTCGTCCCCACCAGCCAGTGCGGGCTCATTTGCTTCAAATCTCCGATGACCGCCAGCGTGCCGCCACCCTCTTTAGGCACGCCTTTCTCGGTGCGGGGTACACCGGGGTTGTGCTGCGTGCCCTGCCAGGCGACGAAACCAACGCCCCCTCCCAGGAATATCTTCGTGCCGATGCCGATTGTCTTGTAATAGGGGTCGTTAAACAGCGGCGACAGCTGCCCCGCCGAGGAATAGTTGGCATTGCCCAGGTTGGACTTCAGCACGCCCATGTACGTATATATCGTCTTATCCGAAAGGTTAACGGCCACATTATAGTTCTGGTAGGCGTTCCTGATGTTGAAAAGCACTGCCTCATTCATGTCCTTGATATTTATCAGTGTTTCCAGCCGCTTTCTCGGATAGCAGTCCGTGCCATAGGCTGTGGCTACCAGCCGGACATCCTTGCCCGCGACCAGCTCTTCGATAACATGACCGCCGCCGTAGTTGAATTCGCCGGGATGCACCCTGTTTCTCGGGTCGTCATCGGGCAGGGCGTTAGCCCCCAGGAAAAGGTCGACAGCCGCCAGTCCGGTATAAGCCGGGACATCGTTCAGGTAAGCCCGGCCGCCACCCAGCTTGAGACGCGGCCTGGAGTGCCCGATATTGAAGTAGGCCCCGGACGAGCACATAATACCGAAGGTGCCCGTGGTGACCACATCCACTTCCTGGGCGGCTTTCCTGACGCCCTTTTCCCGGGCAACGTCGATAATCTCTTCGGCGGTGAAGACAACGGCCTTGCCTTCTTTTATTTTCTCATTTATCTCCGCGATTGTCTTGGCCACGTCACTATTTCCCTTTCCTCATTAACGATTATTAGCGGGATTACATAACATTTTAACAGAGACGCCGCCTTAATACAACTGAGAACGTCACCTTTGTTGAAGCGCCTACCTGTATAAGCTATAATCAAAAGTGAAGGCATTTATCAAAGAGGAGATAAGTTTGCTCAGAACCCACACTTGCGGTGAATTGAGGAAAGAACACATTGGCACTGAGGTATCCCTGGCCGGATGGGTAAACCGGCGCCGCGACCACGGCGGGCTTATTTTTATCGACCTGCGTGACAGGGATGGTGTCGTACAGACGGTGTTCAATCCGGAAATATCGCCGTCAAGCCTGAAAACCGCCGAAGATACACGCAGCGAGTTTGTGGTGAGGATTACCGGGGAGGTGGCATTACGTCCGGCGGGCACCGAGAACCCCAGGATACCCACCGGCGATATCGAGGTAATCGTTAAAGATGCCGGGATACTCAATACGTCCAATACGCCTCCCTTTTATATTAACGAAGAAGTAGAGGTCGATGAAAACCTGCGCCTGAAATACCGCTACCTGGACCTGCGGCGACCCCGCATGAAAGAGAACATGCTCCTGCGCCACCGGGTCGTCAGGTTCATGCGCGATTTCCTGGATGCCAGGGGATTCGTCGAGATGGAAACGCCTATCCTGCTCAAGAGCACGCCGGAGGGAGCCAGGGATTACCTGGTGCCGAGCCGTGTTCACCCCGGCCAGTTTTACGCTCTGCCGCAGTCGCCCCAGCAGCTCAAGCAGCTCCTGATGGTAGCCGGATTCGAGAAATACTACCAGATTGCCCGCTGCTTCCGTGACGAGGACACGCGCGCCGACCGCCAGCCGGAACACACCCAGCTCGACATCGAGATGAGCTTCGTCACGCAGGAGGATATTCTGCGGCTTATGGAAGAGCTTTTCACATCTCTGGTTGAGACCATCAAGCCGGAGATAAAGGTAATAAAACCCTTCCCGCGGTTGACCTATACCGAGGCTATGGAGCGCTACGGCTCGGACAAGCCGGACCTGCGCTACGGCCTGGAAATAGCCGACCTGACCGATATCGCCGCCCGGACCGAATTCGCTATTTTCCGAAAGGCAATAGATAACGGGGGTAAAGTAAAAGGCATCACCGCTCCCGGCTGCGGCGAATACTCCCGCGGCCAGTTGGAAGAGCTGAATAAACTGGTGTTGAGCGCCGGCGCCAGGGGTCTGCTGACTGTTTCCCTGGGGGCTCCGGGGGACGGACTGGACGGCCTGACCCTGGACGAAGTAAAGTCCGTAGCCGCTAAATATTTAACCCTGGAGCAGGTAAAAGAAATGGCCGGGCGCTGCAGTGCAAACAGGGGAGACCTGTTGCTTATCGTCGCCGGTGAACCGGAGAAGATTTATCCGGCGCTGGATACGCTGCGACGTGAAATAGCCCGACGCCTCAAGCTGGCCGACCCGAAAGTTTTTGTGTTCGGCTTCATCGTCGATTTTCCGCTGCTGGCGCTCAACGAAGAAACGGGACGGTGGGAACCGGTGAATAATCCCTTCACCGAACCCCGCGATGAAGATATTCCGCTTTTAGACAGTGCCCCGAAAAGGGTATTCGGTAAAAATTACGACCTGGTGTGCAACGGAATCGAACTGGCCAGCGGCAGTATCAGGATTCACAACGCCGGGCTGCAGAGAAAGATTTTCCGGCTGCTGGGTTATAACGATGAACAGATTAACAGCCTCTTCGGACATATGCTGGAGGCCTTTGATTACGGTGCGCCGCCTCACGGCGGTATCGGCCCCGGCATCGACCGCACGGTTATGCTGCTGGCAGGCGAAGAGACAATTAGAGAAGTAATTGCCTTCCCCAAGACACAGAGCGCCATGGATTTAACCTTCGGGGCTCCTTCGCCGGTTACCGAAGAGCAGCTGGCTGAATTGCATATCCGTTTGCAGGAAGAAGAGTAGTCAATCGGGAGGAAACTTGAAAGTAACGAAAGAGAAAGAAGAGAACCGCCAGGCATTTATAACCGTCGAGATGGAGCCTGCCGAAATGGAAAAATCCATGCAGGATGCCTACCTTCACCTGGCTCAAAAAACCAACATCCCCGGGTTCCGTAAAGGGAAAGCCCCGCGGGCCGTGGTGGAACGCCACCTTGGGAAACCGAGGCTTCTTGAAGAGGCCGTCGAGCATTTGCTGCCCCAGGCCTACGAGCAAGCCCTCAAGGAGCAGGAGATAGAGCCCTTCGCCCAGCCGGACGTGGAGATAACACAGACCGACCCGTTGATATTCAAGGCGGTCGTGCCTCTGGCGCCTGCCGTTGAACTGGGAGACTACCGGAGTATCCGGATGACACCGGACCCGGTTGACATAAAGGATGAGAACATCGATTCCGTAATAGAAGAACTGCGCCACCAGAACGCCACCTGGGAGCCCGTCGACGGGCCGCTGGAGTATGACGACCTGGCCACCATCGACATTAACGGCATGGTCGATGAGAAGCCGTACGTTCAGAAAGTGGGAGCCCAGATACAGGTCGTGAAAGACCTGATTTCCCCGGCACCGGGATTTGCCGACCAGATTGCCGGCATGAAGAAGGAAGAAGAAAAGGAGTTCACTTTAACCTTCCCCGAGGACTACCCCAACAGCAACGTAGCCGGTAAGGAAGGCCATTTCAAAGTGAAGCTGTCCGAAATCAAGAAAGAAAATCTCCCGGAATTCAACGACGAGTTCGCCGGCCAGGTCTCCCCCGACTTTAAAACGGCCGATGCGCTCCGCGAGGAAGTCGTGAAAAGCCTGCAGCTTAGAGGCGAGGAACGCGTCAGGATGGACTTCGAAGAGCGGGTAATCAGTGCCGCCATCGAGCAGTCCGGGGTGGAATATCCGCCGATTCTGGTGGAACTGGAAATCAACCGTGTTCTCAACGAACAGGTGAGACAGCTGCAGATGACAGGGCGGGGCATGGATGAATACCTGCGGAGCATCAACAAGACCGCGGAGCAGCTCCGCGAAGAGTTGCGTCCGGTAGCGACCAAAAACGTGGCCGCCTCTCTCGTCATGAGCAAGGTGGCCGAAGCGGAAAAGATTGAAGTTACCGAATCCGATATTGAAAACGGCATTAACAACATGACACGCGGCACGGCGGAGGATAAAAGAGAGGAATTCAGGAAACTGCTGGATACACCGCAGACCCGCGAATCGATGAAACAATCGCTGAGGGCACGCAAGACCATAGAGCGACTGACGGAAATAGCTAAAAATACCGAAGACTCCAAGAAAGAAACGAAGGCGAAGAAGAACAAAAAGGAGGAGGAAAAATGAACAGTCAGCCAGTGAATAATCTGCCGTTATATAATCTACCGACAAATATCATACCCGGTGTGGTCGAAAGCGGCCCGAGGGGTGAAAGATTCTGGGACATATATTCCCTGCTCCTGAAAGAGCGCATCATCATGCTCTTCACCCCCATCTCCGACCCCGTGGCTAATACCCTGATTGCCCAGCTTCTCTACCTGGAACGTGAAGACCCGGACAAGGACATCAATATGTATATCCAGAGCCCGGGCGGGGTCATCAGCGCCGGCCTGGCCATCTACGATACCATGCAGCTTATCCGCCCCCACGTTTCCACCATCTGCGTGGGCATGGCGGCCAGCATGGCTACCGTTTTGCTCTGTTCCGGCGCCAAGGGTAAACGCTATGCCCTCCCTCACGCCACCATCCACATGCACCAGGCGATGGGCGGCGCCCAGGGACAGGCGTCGGATATCGTTATCGCCGCCCGCGAAATCATGCGCCAGCAGGATATCATCAAAGATATCCTTATGAGGCATACCGGCCAGACAATGGACAAGATAACTCACGATACCGACCGCGATTTCTATCTCAACCCCGAGCAGGCGGTGGAATACGGCCTCATTGACGAGATTTTAAGCAAACCGCCGGACGCCAAGGAAGAAAAACCCAAGAAAGAAAAGAAGTAGGGCTTAGACTAAAAAGTCATTGCGAGCATAACGAAGCAATCTTTCAATATTGGAATGAAAATAGAAAATTAGAACTGCGTTGTCATTCCTGCGAAGGCGGTAATCCAGGGGATGAGCAGTGGCCTGGATTGTCGGGTCAAGCCCGACAATGACAAATCAGTCTGGAAGCTTACCCTTAACCATCTCGTCTATCTCGGCGGTAAGGTCATAGCCGTCGATAACGCGGCCGGCCACGTCAACGACCTGCCGGTCTTTCGTTATCCTCACCTTTCCCTGGCTGAACGCCCTGATAGTGGCGACCGTCAGGGGAAGCTCACGCACGGCGCCATGTTGCCGGATGGTCTTGAAAAGAAGGTTCTCCACACCCTGTTCCCTCTTCACATCCTCGACCGATTTACCCTTTATCTCCTCCCGGTACCTGTCGAAGGATTTACCGCGTATCGGGAAGGTGCAATATGTAGCCGTCGGACCCATATCCAGCTCCGGGATGGCCACATGCATTTTCACCCCCTGGATATCTGCCTCACTCTCTATCAGCTTCCAGATTACCTGCTGCCAGGTGCCGGCAGGCCCGCCTGGGGCCGCGGGATGCAGGTTGATAATATCGTACTTATCGCACATCTCCGGGCCGGTAATCAGCATAAAACCAGCCAGAACGCAAAGGTCGGGGGCGAAACCCTCCAGCCGCTTCATGACCTCTCTATCGTAGTCCAGCCGCCATTGCGGCAGGGATTGAGCGGGGTCGGGGTTGGGCATATCCCTCACCGCCTTATACATTTGATAGGAGAACCTGACCAGCGGGATGCCGTATCCCTTCACCATGTCCAGGTACTGGTCGGTAGCCTCCGTTTCGCCATAGTCACGACTGCAAAAGACAAACTCTATTTCCGCATCGAGTTCTCCGGCTGTAATGCTATCC
>DATLAD010000089.1:0-4794 GCA_035527575.1 Dehalococcoidales bacterium | reverse complement strand
CGCGTAGGGGACGGCAGTGCTGTTAAAAGCGCCCAGGAAGATGAGGAACTCGGCGGCGAAGCCGCTGGTGGTGGGCAGTCCCAGTGAGGCCAGCCCCGCTATGGAAAAGACGGCGGTCATCACCGGCACCTGCCGCGCCAGTCCGCCCAGCTTACGCAGGTCGCGCACTTCAATATTATGTATCAACAGTCCGGCCATGGCGAAGAGCAGTCCGGTGACGATGCCGTGGCTGAACATCTGCAAAGCGGCGCCGGTCAGGCTTACCTGCCCCAGGGCGAAGATACCGAGAAGCACGTAGCCCATGTGGCTGATGCTGCTGTACGCAATCATCCGCTTGATATCGGTCTGCATCAGCGTGACCGCGGCGCCGTAGATGATACCTATCAGCGCTAATATTATCAATATCTGGACGTATTCCTGGGCAGGCCCCGGAAACATACTGACGCAGAGTCGAATCATCCCGTAGCCGCCCATCTTGATGAGCACGCCGGCCAGCATGACGCTGACGGCGGTAGGCGCATCGGTATGGGCGTCGGGCAGCCAGGTATGGAAGGGGAACATCGGCAGCTTCACGGCGAAGCCGATGAACAGCAGCCAGAAGATAGCCCCGGCCGGCATAATCGACTGCACCATGCCCAGGCCCTGGTTGGCGATATCCACCATGCTCAGGCTGCCGGTAGTAAAGTACAGGCTGAGAATACCCGCCAGCATAAGGGCGCTGCCGAATAGCGTGTAGAGGACGTACTTGATAGCCGAATAATCGCGGCGTCCCGAGCCCCAGATAGAGATGAGGAAGTACATCGGGATGACCTCTATCTCCCACATGATGAAGAAGAGCAGCAGGTCGAGGGAAACGAAAACGCCGATAATGCTGGTTTCCAGCAGTAATAGCCAGGCGAAGAACTCGCGCGGCCTGTCGTGGACTTTCCACGAGATAAATACCGCCAGGAAGCCGAGGAAGCATGTCAGCAGGACGAGCGGCATGCTCAATCCGTCCAAGCCAAGGTGGTAGTGGGCATTGAGTGGGGCTATCCAGAGGTAGTTCTCCTCGAACTGGAAGACTCCCGTTACGCCCAGTGAACGGTCAAAGGCGGTAAAGAGATATATTGACAGAATCAGCGGTATACCGGTGAAGATGGCGGCGACGCGCTTGATGATGCCATCGTTCTTGCTGGAGATAAAGGCGATGATAATCGCCCCCACCGCCGGCAGGAATAGTATGGTCGTTAAAAAGTTAAAGTCCAATTAAACTAACTCCATCCTGTATCAATTGCCCTTTTTCTTTTTCCCCACCTCTCCGAGATTCTTCGCTTCGCTCAGAATGACATTAAGTATTATCCGAATAAATACACACAAATTCCAATAATAGCCACCCCGATGCCGATAAACAGTCCGTAAAGCTGCAGCTGCCCCGTCTGGGCGTGCCGGATAGCCCGGCCGCCGCTCATGACCACATCGGAAACCCCGTTGACCGCCCCGTCGACGCCTTTGCTATCGAATAATGAGAAGCCGGTGAACAGTCCCTTGAGTAAAACCAGCTTCACGATAATGTTTTCATAAAGCTCGTCGAAGAAGTACTTGCGGTAGACCAGCGTGTAAAGCGGGCCGAATACCTTGCCCAGCGTCTCCGCTTTTATCCATTTACCGCAGTAGACAACATACGCCATGAAAATGCCGAAGAGCCCTACTATCAACGCTGCCACGGGCAGGGTGTGGGTAAAGGGGGCAAACAGCCCGGCGATGATACTTTCCGGCGCATTTCCGCCGTGATGCCCCATGAACTCGCTGAAACCGCCGGTGAGGTTCCACCACCCCACGCCGATGGCGAGAATCGCCAAAAATACCAGCGGCCCCACCATTACCCGGGGCGACTCGTGGGTGTGCTTGTATTTACCGCTTTCGTCGCCGCCGCGGTAGGTGCCGTGGAAGGTCATGAAGATGGCGCGGAACATGTAGAAGGCCGTCAGGAACACGGTTATCATGGCCAGCCAGAACAGGACCGGCTGAGCCTCCAGGGCGCTGATGAGTATCTCGTCCTTGCTCCAGAAGCCGGCCAGGGGCCAGATGCCCGCCAGGCTCAGGCTGCCGATGAGGAAGGTGGCGTACGTCCATGGCATCGTCTTACGCAGGCCTCCCATCAGCCGCATATCGAAGGTGCCGGTGGAGTGGTTGACGCTGCCCGATCCCATAAACAGAAGCGACTTGAAGTAAGCGTGGGTGAACAGGTGGAACATGCCTACGGCTACCGCCCCCTTGGCGATAACGAGCATTTCCTCCGTACCCACGTGCATCTCGCCGCTGTTGATTTCAGCAGCCAGCGCCATGCCGACCGCCCCCAGCCCCAGCATCATGTAACCAAGCTGGCTGATGGTGGAATACGCCAGCACGCGTTTGATGTCGTTGGCCGCCAGCCCCATGGTGGCGGCGAAGATAGCCGTAAAGCCGCCGATAACGGCGACGAGAGTGATGGCTTGCTCCGAGTAAATGAAAAGGGGTATGGTGCGCGCCACCAGGAAAACGCCGGCGGAGACCATGGTGGCGGAATGGATGAGGGCGCTGACGGGGGTGGGGCCCTCCATGGCGTCCGGCAGCCACACGTGGAGCGGGAACTGAGCGCTCTTGCCGACCGCCCCGGCAAAGATGCCGATAGCCGCCCACGTAAGCACCGTACCGCCCAGGATACCCGCCACGGCAAGCTCATGCAGCTGGTGGATATCGAAGGTGCCGGTGTTAAAGAACAGGATTAATATTCCCGCCAGGAAACCGAAATCGCCGATTCTGGTGACGATAAACGCCTTCTTGGCGGCATCGGCAGCGGACTTCCGGTGATACCAGAAGCCGATGAGGAGATAGGAGCAAAGCCCGACCATCTCCCAGAACACGAAGGTGAACAGCAGGTTGTCCGAAAGGACCAGTCCCAGCATGGAGAAGGTAAAGAGCGACATCCATGTGTAGTAGCGGTAATATCCAGCCTCGTCATGCGCCATGTAGCCCAGCGAGTATATCTGCACCATCAGGCTGACAATGGAGACGGTTACGGCCATGATTATCGAAAGCTGGTCGGCTATCAGGCCGAGGTGAATCGTCACGCCGTTCTCGATAACCACCCAGCTGACGTCGGGGACGGCTATCTGGTGGTGTTCCGCCGACATCAGCGAAATCAGCGCCCAGATAGAAAATATGGCCGAGACGGCGATAGACGCGATGGTGATATAGCCGTAGGTCTTCGATTCCTTCTTGACGAAAAGCCGTATTATCAGGCCGTTGATGATAAAGGAGAACAACGGCAGCAGCATTATAAGCCAGATTAACTGATAAGGTATCATAGCTTTCTTAAAATATCCTTAATTACGTGCTCTTTATCCTGGGGCACCAGGATGGTATAGTCAGTCAGTTCCTGGCCTGCCGGCAGGCCGGAGACGGGCATGATACGGGTGGGAATGCCTTCACCTTCGAAGCATTCCTTCCACATCTCAGCGATAGCCAGTGTTTTCGTTTTTTTAACTTCTACCCACATTTGTTTTTCCGATACTATACTTCACTTTAATTTTGCCACTCCTCCCACCCTGACTACCTCACCCCCGGTGTCCCTCTCTCCTTTTTCCCTTGTGTCATTGCGAGCCCTCACGCTTCGCTCAGGATGAACTCCGCGAAGCAATCTCTATCACCGGTTTTGGAGATTGCGTCGTCGCTATGCTCCTCGCAATGACTTCTACACCGAAGGGTTTCGCCCCTCTCGGACTCCCCTTGTACTATTAAATTAGCCCTTCTTATAATCTGACTATAGAGCCAGGACGGCATCGCCCAGATAGAACGGCCAGACCACGATACCCAGGATAATCTTCCACCACACCAGGTTGGCGAAGCCGATGGTGAACAGCCAGCCGGCGAACCAGAAAGCGCCGAAAAAGCTACCCGAGTTCTTCATACTCCTTTTCCTCTTTTCTTCTGCCATGTTCTCCTCAGACTACCATTTCATCAGGTTGATATTACCGGCATCGATATCCGTCAGGCCACGGTAGATGGCCAGGATTATCGCCAGGCCGACGGCTACCTCGGCGGCGGCCACCACCATCACGAAGATGGCGAAGACCTGCCCCGTCAGCAGCAGCGGCACGATATAACTGGAGAACGCTACCAGGCTGATATTTACCGCATTGAGCATCAACTCGATGCACATCAATATAATCACGGCGTTACGCTTGGTCAGCGCGCCGTAAAGTCCGATGCAGAAAAGCACCGCCGACAGCACCAGATAATGCTCAAGACCGATAGTCATCTCTTGATGTCTCCATAGTTGCCGATGTCAGACTTCTTATGCATGTTCATATTTATAAAACTGAAGCCAGTATGCTACTTCTCCCTCGCGATAACGATAGCGCCCACGATGGCTGCCAGCAGCAGCATGGCGGCGATTTCCACCGGCAGGATGAAGCCGTTCTCACTGAAAAGCTTCGTAGCCAGCGGGACCGTCGTCGGCGATAGAGGCGCCTCGGCGGCTATCTGCCACGAGGTCGCGGTAACCGTGTATATCATGATTCCCAGTAATACCACCGCCACGATGAAGACGGGCAACTTCATCCGGTTGGTCGGGCTGCCCTTCTGGACATCCCTCGTCATCATGATGGCCAGGATAATCAGCACCGATATCGCGCCCACGTACACCAGTATCTGCACCGCCGCCAGGAAGTCGGCGCTGAGGGTGATGTAGAGTCCGGCTACCGTGATGAAGCAGAGGATAAGAGACAGGGCGGCGCGGAAAACGTTGCGCAGGAACACCACGCCCAGGGCCGC